>NZ_FPLG01000131.1:0-4786 GCF_900120065.1 Moritella viscosa | reverse complement strand
AACACCAGTGTTGTTACATCGAGTCCCGTGTTTGCTAGCGCACACTGGGTAATATGTTGTTTACCAGCATTAGTAAGAATGCCGGTTACCTGTTGTTCAGACATAGAAACTTACTCCGTTGCAGTACTAATGCTGCTTTCTTTACTCAAAAAACCATAAACGGGCTGCAGTGTCAGTGGATGCTCAACCAGTGTTTTCAGTGGCATTAACGGCACTTTTTGTACATGGTATTGCACATCAATCCAACTTGGCGCTAAGCCACAATCAGCAAAACTATGTACCGTAAATTCATAACGTCTGCAGGTACGTCCATAGAGCTGGATTAATTCGGGCATCAGTTCGCCGTATTTCGAGACAGTATGACTGCTAAAGTCGATTGCAATAATGTCCCAATCGCGATTATCAATGCGCTCACTGACTTTGATGACATCGATACCAAGACGATTAAAGATAGCTTCAATCGTCGCGATTTCGCCTGCGTCAATGGTATTAACCAGTGCATGTTGGACCCGTTTCCTAAAAAACTCAGTCGGCTCGTTTGCCAGTCTTTCAGTCAAACGTTCCCAGGCTAACAAACCTAAAAATGGCTCAGCACTTTGCTGCTCATCTTTTTGTGCAACCGCCCACATCACCCAGTCTTTGGTATTATTCCAATATTGCTGCGCGGCTTTCATTAACTGCTCGGCATGGCCCTTGTTTAACCAGGTAGCAATCTCTGGTTGTGATGGCGGAGCGCTTTGCTGAAATCTATCCATGTTGCACAACCAAGTGCGTAAGTGCCGGTAGCCATAAACCCGTTTTAATATCACCACAATCAAAATCGATACTGCGCAGCGCAGGGAATTGATTATGTAACTGCGTTTGTAACTGACTCATGCTAAATAACGAATTTGGCCGCGTTCGTGTCGGTTGATACGCATCATTTAACCGAAACGCCGCCTGGACAAAGGTTTTTATATCCGCGCCAATATCGATGCTATTTGCATGTAATGAATACGTAGCCGTTATTACCTGCTCATGTGTCGGCATTGCATATACTTTAAAATCATCACCGTGGCCATGATGGCCATCATCACTGATATGCTGATTTATGACTTTTAATAAACCAGTCGATACTTGCCCAACATTAAGGTAAATATACGCATTAGCGGTACCAGGGCCACGCGGCGCTTGGTTTACAATTTCAATATTATCGACCGGAATGGCGAAGTCGCTGATTATCGATTTGTACACAGTATTGATATGCCATTTAGCGGCGGTGCCGAATACGTTTCTTATTCTGTTTCGATATGCTTCAGTGCTTTCTTCATTCGCACCAGGGATAAGCAGCCAGTCTTTTTCATTACGAACGCTCACGCCCTCAATAAGATTAACTAAGCGGTAATAACTGCCTACCGGTAAGTTATACGCCTGCCCAGTACCAACTGCTTGAGCCAACACTTCAATGACCGATTCACCTTCTTTAAATACCACAGCGCTAAGCGTACGTAACTGATATACAGTGCCGCCAATACTGTCACTTTCTACTAAGGCACCTGCAGGTATACTCAACGCCCCATCATTGTTAGTGCGCGTTAATGTCAGCATGCCTTTAGCCTTAATTGCATCCACAACAAAAACATTACGACTCGGGCCATGTAACCCAATTAATGCACTGCGACTAGCCGTCATGATAAATAAATCAGGCATCAATATACGGGCAATCCAATCGAGCAAAGCAACGACAGGTAAGGTAATTAAAGCTTTAACTGTGCGCCAGAACGGGCTAAACGGACTGCCATTCTCGACAATGATTTGCTGTTCGCTTAATACCTGCTCCCATTGCTGCTTGGCAACCTTCTCATTCACTGGTAACCCAGCATCAGCCATCATCTTTTTAAAATCAGGCACTATGTCCGGTGTTCTATTTTCATTGTTCATGCTACGCCCCTGCCCACTTCATTACGCCGTATTGCTTTGTCTGGGCTTCAATCGATAAGGTTTTATCACTGTTATAGCTAATTAAGATTGTGCCAGGCTTGAGCCTGTTGTCTTGTTCCACTTCCAGTTCTAAATCGGTTAACACTGGCGCGATACCATTGACGTTACGCTGCTTAACTAACTTAACTAACAAACCACTTTCGATGATGCGGTGCTTCACATCTTGGCCAATCACTTTGGCCGCAGATAATTTGCCAGCACTGAGCGAGGAATTAAACACAAAATCCCCATCGATAATGTTTAAATCAACATGCATATTTATCATTAGCCGGCTAACTCCATTAACTGTTCAAAATCATGGTCAAGGTTGTCACTTTTCATCACCACATTGTCGATATACACGCGCTTGCTGTTATCGGCGTTACTATTACTGTTGTTATTCGTGTGTTGCTTGCTTTGCTGAAAGTACTGGGTTCGCTGTATACGCGGACTACTTACCTTAGCCAACTGGTGGTTATTTTCTTGATATTGTTGAATACGCGCACTGTGCGCAGTTAATTCATTAAACGCTTGGCTTTCAGAAACAGAGGCAGCACTATTTATCTGACTAGCATTGCTATGCGTGCTGATTAGATTTTTTGCTGCAAATGTTTCACTGTTAAACGCTTGGTTTGCGGCTACAGGCAAGGTCGCTGTTACATGACTAATATCGCGGTTAGTTAACTGGATCGCGTTTAAGTCTGCTGGTATTGGGGCTGCTGTTTTAGTTATTTCTTCGACCTCAGCCTTCATAGTCATGTCTTTACCATCAATTAAACCCAGTGCTTCAAGCACCCATTTCACATTGTCAATCAGGGCTGTGAATACCAACATGACGCCATCAAATATCTTGATTAAACCTTGGCCCCAACTTGAGTCTTTAAAGGCCGCAACAATAGCATCCCAATAAAAAATAAGTCCCGCAACGGCAGCCACTAACGCCACAACACCTGCGATAACTAGCACAATCGGATTGGCAAGTAATGCAGTATTAAATAACCAAGTCACGCCCTGCGCCGCTAACATAGCGCCACGATACAGACCGATAACCGCAAGATAAGCACCCATCGCGGCAATGTTGCCTAAGAACCCCATCACGCGCAGTGCAACTAACCCCATTTGCCATAACTTTGTTGAGATAGCAGCGCCATTAGTAACGACGCTCAGCCCAATCAATGCAAAGCGATAGATACCGATTATCATGTTCATGGCGCTAAACGCCATCATTAAGCCAATAACACCAACAGCGGCAGCGCCAAGTACACCCGTTAATGTTGGGAATTCTTGGGTTAGCCATATCACGCCACCTAACATAGCAACCAGCATGTCGACAACCGGTTCAATAATCGGTAACACAGCTTGCCCCATCGCCGTTGCAGCCCCATTTAATGAACCACTAAATCTATCCCAGGGACTGGCAATGATATTCGCCATTTCACTGGCCTTAGATGCATCAGTAACATTGCTCAGTTCGTTAATGCCCTGTTTTAACTTGGCTGTTTTGGAACTTAAAATATCAACCACCGAGGCGGCATTTTTAGACCCGAAGGCTTTATTTAAAATATCGCCTCTGGCCACACTACCAATACCCGCCAGCTTTTGGTTAATACGCGACATCACCACATCAATACCTAGCATATCGCCCTGGCTATTAGTGAGCTCTATACCTAATGTTTTTTGCGCTTTACCAATGCCATCAATAAAGGCGGCATATTGAGTACCCGCTACCGAACCCGACTTAAGGACCAGCTGCAGTTCACCAAGCACCGCAAATTGCTCTGCAGCATCGATACCACGATTAGCGGCTTTGGCACCTAACGCACTAAAGGCCGATTGCATTTCTGCGCCGGTGGTTTTATACATTTGCACAGCAGTAGCTGTTTGCCCTGCAACCTGATTAACCCAGTCGGACTTGCCCATTTTATTGGCGGTTTTTTCAAAGATGCCATACATGGTGCCCATATAACTGGTGATTGTGCTGGCGTCCGCTTTCGTTGCAACCGCTAATACGTTGGATGCCTTGGTAAAGGACGCAAGCTCATCACCGGTGAGTCCTGATATAGCCGATTGAATATCGTAAGCACTGCGCACGAACTCTGCAGAGTTACCGCCAAATTGCGTGGTAAATTCAAACGCGGTTTTAGTTAATTTGGTTAAATCTTCGTTGGCCACGCCCAGTGTTTGCACTTCACCCAGTGCAGCAACATGATCAATAGCTGGTGACAAACTGCTGACCAGCGCAATAGCACCGCCAGCTGTTCCCATAAAGCCACTCATCATTTGGTTTTGAGCGCTGGCCGTTTGGGCGCTAAGTTGGTTTATCTTGTCCATGATCTTATTCACTGGCCCTGTTGCTTTATCAACAACGCCAATGGTGTACATGAGTTTTTCCAACTTGCTTAATGCGCTCATTCATTACCCTCACCAGTGACTTAACCACTATCTAACGCCATGCAAATACCATTGTTGATGGCGATTTGCTGCTTTTCTTGATTATCGTTTTCCAAAAACAATGCCTGGGCTAAACTGTCTTCAGTGGCTGCGCTGTGTGGTAGCCATTTTTGCTGATAGGCGAGCAACTGATCTAAACGGTTTCTGCTTATCTCTTTTGCTCGCTGTTCTATTTTTTTACGGTAATGTTGAATTCCGGCTGATACTCTTCAACTACACTGCCGACTAAATGCAGCGCGGCACCCGGCAGGGCTAACATTTCTTTCAATGTTGATTTGCACTCGTTATCAACCACCGTCATTAAGAAGTTGGTCGCGGGCTGAATTTTATTAACCTGGTTACTTTGGTTTAAAAATTTGTTGTAAGCCGTTACGTT
>NZ_FPLG01000096.1:0-57838 GCF_900120065.1 Moritella viscosa | reverse complement strand
TTAAAAGATCATCTCTAAAACTGTAATTACACAGAATTATTTACAGGCCTTGCGGTCGCTTAATATAATCAGAAATTGTAATTACATCGACGCCATCATCATGATTCGCACCATCTATTAATGACTTTCCGAAAGCATTTGAGATGCCAGAAGAATATAGTTCATCAAGTAGCCTTACCATTTCAGGGTCTTCATTTTTTCTAATCCAAGCCTCGCCATTATTTCGAGGTCTACTTGTATAAGGATCTTTCCCACTATTGGCGCCCAAATACGCATTAGTACATTGTGCAAAGTATTCAAGTTCATCAACAGCCGCATAACAATCTTGAAGCTCATGATAACTTTCGTACATTAAATAAGTACCATCTGACTTAGTTTCATATGCGTAATTTTTCATATTAAACACCCAGTATTGCTTAGGCGCTGCTAAGCGAACTAAATGCTTTCTTTGTCCATCAGTCCATTCTTTATTGAAATAAGCATCCAGTGCGTGTTGCGACGCAGTAAAAATAGGATCATCGATATTAATACGCGTATTTGCAGCATCAATTATAATTTTTTTCTTATTGTTAAAGCAACGCGTTATCACTTGTTTTTGCGCAGGTGTCGTTGCATCACTAAGATGAAGACTATGAGCAAACTCATGAGAACTGGTTGAATAGTGACTGGCATAGCACCCGCCACCAATCGCTTTTACTTTAGCATCAACATTAGTCCCTAATAGATTCTCTTCTGTAATGGCTACATACATTTTTGAACCAATACTCAAACCACCAGTACCTCGTGTCTGATCCCAAGTGCGGCTTATAGTGCTACTGGACTGACAAATAGGTACACCTTTAAGTGACAAAAATTCAGGTAAATCAGTCATGGGTCTATCTGCCGGAACAACAACAACTTCAATACCCGTTGATTCGAAGAGCAGTGCTAATGCACGGTTTTTTCCTAGCATAGCTGACAGTATACGAATTGCTTCAACATAGCAGGCTTGCTGCTTACTTTTGTCGACCACATAATCGACTTTTAAACAAGATTTAGCACTAATAAAGCCCAACTGCTCTGTATTAAAATCATTTTTAAGATGACCAAGTGCTTTTGCTTTTTCTATCGTTTGCTCCAAAAGTTCTTGGTGGAACGCAGCCCTTTTTTTCAAAGTTCGAGGGTCTTTATTATCAGAAGTAACCGATAACTCTTTAGAGCTTCTCTCATATAAATCTGTTACATCTTTTTTTTTCTTTAAGTCACTATCTGATATTTTATAAAGCGCTTGCCTTTTCTTTTTAATCTGTTCAATAAGTGCTTCTATTCCTTTACGGCGATTAGAAAGCTTTTTACCTTTTTCTTGTAGTACTGTTGTTAATGGATGAACATCTATCCAAGCATTACAAACTGCTTCTATATCGTGAAGGCACATTAATACTTCTTCGGCTGGTAAGACATGAGCTTTATCAATACGCTTATCTATCTCCACCAATAATCCTTTTCGACGACCAAAACGAGATGTTGATCGAGTGTGTCTTTTAAATTCATCACTCGTCTGTATTCCACTTATCATGAGCTTACCTTAACTATATTTTAGCCCCATGTGAAGAACACTTTTCTTTGTCTACAGAGCTAAGTTTAATTTATATTGAGTGAGATTGTAGTGGATTAGCGAATGTTGCCACATACTAAAAGGTCAATATATGTTAAATTTCCAAATCAAAAGCCTCCAATTAGGTGGCCAGATAGACGAAATAGTTACACTTAATTCACGTCAAAGAAGGACAACTCTTTATTTTGTTTTTCAGCCAACATCGCTAACTCTTGCGCAGCTGCCTGTGTTTGACTTACCGCAGAGACATTTTCATTCACCAAATCAAACGTTCTGGTTGTATTTCTAGCAATCTCTTCTGTCACATTATATTGCTCTTCTGAAGCTGTCGCGACTAGCGTATTAATGTCTGAAATAGCTTGAACTGAATTTACGATATCATCAAATGACACTTTCACATCTTCAGATAATGACACGGACTCTTGAATTGAAGTCACATTGACCATCATATTTTCGTTCGCTTTTTCTGATTGTATTTGCAGATTAGAAATTATTTCTTGAATATTTTTCGTCGACTCTTGCGTTTTTGCAGCTAAATTTCGGACTTCATCCGCCACAACAGCAAAACCACGCCCTTGCTCTCCGGCTCGAGCGGCTTCAATCGCTGCATTCAACGCTAATAAGTTAGTCTGCTCTGAGATAGCACTTATCACATTAGTAACTTCACCAATATTCATCGCATTATTTTTTAACTCTTCAATCATATGAGCGGTGTCTTGAACCGAAATATTAATGCTTTGAGTCAGTGATATGGACTTAGCTAAGGCTTTATGACCTTTTTGTACATGCGCCATAGCCTTCGTAGCCTCACTTTCGGCATGAATGGCATTTGAAGAAACCTCTTTTGAGGTACTTGAAAGTTCACTAATTGCGGTTGAAATCTCTTCCACCTGCAGTAATTCATCTTGAGTATTTTTAGCTGTATTTTGCATGACAAAGGTTAACTCTTCAGAAGCCGTACTTGTACAGTTAGAAGACATCGTTAATTCTTTAATAAGATCCGATAATTTCTCTACCGATTGGTTGAACTCTTTCTTAATGTTGAAAAACTCGTTTTTAGAAGGTGCAATAGGTAAAGACCTTAGTACCCCTCTAGATAAAAGAGATATCCCTGATGATATTTCTTCAATATTTTTATTAACAGAGCTATTAATCAACATAAATAAAACAGCCGAAACAAAACAACCGACAACAGTCAAAAGAAGTGTAATAGTTATCAAGCTATCTAGCGCTTTATCTAACAGCTCATCTCGTATAACAAGGAATTTATCTTCCCCCGAAGATATCTCTTCAAATAATAATCTCATTTCACCAACATACTTCCCCCCATTAGCTTTGCTTATAAATTCAAGAGCCTCATCTTGGCTTCTAGATTTACGGATTCTTAGCCCTTCATCAATCACATTTTCTTTCCAGTCTGAATAAATAGCCATCACTTTATTTAGTCTAGTCGTTTGTTCTTGTGTTGGATTATTAGAGAAATAGTCTGATAGTCTTTCGAAATCATGGCCAATGGATTTGATACCTAGCTTATAGGGTACCAATGAATATTCTTCTTTGGTTAGCATAAATCCCCTAAAACCCGTTTCGATACTAACTATTTGCTCTAAGGAATCTTGAACAAGGCTTTTTATAACATATGTTTTTTTTACTAAATCATTATTTTTTTTAATCTCCACATTTGAGAAATTAACAGATAAGAAAATAGCAAAAAATGATATAAGCGTAGCTAAAAAAGCCATAGACATTAACCATTTAGTAGGTAATTTCATTAGTTTGTTCACTTGAATTCCTTAAGTTTAGTATGAATATAGTGGCTTAATTAAACGATGTTTTAGATTTTCAGGGCTGTTACCAAGTGAAGTTAGCAACGATTCGTTTTAAAAAATTACGAATTTAATCCACATTTAATAATTCGTCTAATGTAATAATTAATTTATTAATCTCAGGCTTAGTTAATGTTTCAGTTGCTCCAACACCCATTGCCTTTATTTTATTTTCATCTGACATCGTTGAGGAAAATATAACGACAGGGACAGCGTTAGGTTCTGAGGTTACTTTTTTACATAAATGCAAGCCGTCCATTTTGGGCATTTCTACGTCAGTTACAATAAGGCTAATATCATCAAAGTTTTCTTTATATTTACCCCATGCATCTTCGCCATTCACAGCTGTAATCAAACTGTAACCAGATTCTAATATAACAGCCCTTAACTGATCCAAAATAAAAGAAGAATCATCGACGAGTAAGATTGTATGCTTAAATCTTTTAGCCTTAGTTCCTTCAGACAAATTGACCTTACTATCCAATTTCAAATCATATAGCCCCATATCTACCGTTGGGTTTATGTCACTAATGATCTTTTCAAAATCCAATATAAATACGAGATGGTCTTCAATAGTTACAGAGGCAACCACACAATTATCATGGTCTGAAGAGGCTAGGTTTGTTACTGTCTCTAAATTGCTCCAAGAAACTCGATGAATTCTAGTTATATGATCAATCAGAAATCCATTCGTGATCCCATTAAAGTCGGTAACAATAACGAATTGTTCCTTTTTTGGCTCTCTCTCTGATATTCCCAGCCACTTAGATAAATTAATAAGAGGGGTAACTTGATCTCGAGACTTAAAAACGCCAACAATGTGCTCAATACTTTTTGGGTAATCCGTTATATCAGGAAATCGAATGACCTCTCGGACTTTAGCGACATTAATACCATAAGTATTAATTTTTTCAGTACCATCAGAATTAACCTTGATCAACTGGAACTCTGCCAACTCAAGTTCATTAGTACCACTTTCGAGTAACACCTTTCTATTATCATTCATAGGATATTAAACATCATTGTTAAAATACTCTTTATAAAACAATAAGCTCAACAATGCATCAATTATTAGCTATTAAATATACATAGCGTGCAGTGCAACGCAATTGTAGTGAAGTTGTAGTTAAACAGTGTTTTTATCGTGGTTGCAATGTAGTTTAAATGTAGCTATAAGGTATTGATATTGTAGCTTTAGAGCTGATTTAGGCACATGCTAAAAGACCAGAGCCACTACAGGTAACGAACTATAAATTAATTCATCGAAAGAACCTCAGCATGGCTACATCAAGGTTTCTCTCCCCCATCAATTCAGCCACAACAATAGACCTAAAACTCATTAAATTAAGGTTTATTTTTCACTCTATTTTTATAGGAAATTGACGGCACAAAACACACCTAATCAGGTGTGAAACATATCAAAGGTAATGTATAAATTATCAGGAATACGCTAAGACATTCATTTGAGTGTGACTGAGGAAACCAATGTAAATTATGTCGCACTTAGTCGAATACACATTATCTCCAAGCCTGATAAGAATGCAAAAAACGAGTCATCATATGCCGTCATCACACTTTAAAAATAACATAACCATAACAAAACGATTCACTGATCTGGATCAGTTTATCAAACATAGGAAACGGTAGTATTACTCATAAATAAGTAATTATTACTTACCCATACAAGTATTATTATTAACTGATACTGCATAAATGAGAGGACGTACACGATGGAAATTTGGACTAAACTTTTAAGCGATCTTTTTTCTGACACGGTCGGCATTGCCTCATTTAGTGTCATCGCCCTCACCTTTATTATTGTCAGTGTACTTATCAGTATGTTTATTGTGAAGAGTCGATAAGGTAATAACGACGGGTTAATTACTATTAGCAAATAGCGACTATAATTAGTGCATCGTCATGAATGTTAGCCGCTGTGCGCCCCAAGTTACTGCCTTCCATTAACTAAGGACATTCAATTACTCGGAGATGTCCATGATCACTATCATCAATCTTTCTGAAGCTAATCTGTTTATAAATCTGTCTCAAACCATCACTCACAGTGATTATGAAAATGTATTAGAACCCGTCATAACCGATATTCTTAAACAGCACAGTCAGATAAACGTCTGCATAATATTTGCAAATGACTTTTCAGGTTTTGAATTTCATGCCTTAATTGATGATGCCATGATGGGAATAAAATACTGGCAATATTGGCATAAAATAGCCTTGGTTTCTGAACCCAAATGGCTGCACTCGATTGCAACAACCATTGAAGCGATCAATCCCATTTCTGTCGAAAGTTTCTCAACCATATTACAAGCAGAATTATGGTTCAACGAAGAAGAGTATTTTTAATTGATATTATAATTCGGTGCCTACGCTAACTTTTTTGCTATTTCAGCAAAAATACCCTGGTCTTCTTCACGGGTAACAGCAAGCCATGCACTGCATGTGTAATCTTCAAATTCAAACAACAAATTAATATCTTTATATTCCAGCATCCAAGCGTGGCGATCTGCCCCCCAATTTTTATCACATACTCGCGCATCTAATAACGTAACTAATTTAGGTGCAAGCGTAGTAAAGTTCTCAAAGCTCACAGCGTCATGTTCTAACATCAAAATATTATCTGTTGCTTGTTGTGCTGCCAGTGTCCAATTCATTGTTTTATCCTTAAATACGATCAATCTGTAATGTTAATCGTAAGACGCTATTTTAGTTAAAAATTGACGTCCAAAACGTTCTAATTTAACGTGACCAACACCGTTAATGTCCAACATTTCAGCTTCATTTTGTGGTTTTATTTCTGCCATTTCAGCTAATGAAGCATCATTAAATACAACATAAGGTGGGATATTTTCACTGTCGGCAATATCTTTACGTAACTTACGCAGTGCAGCAAACAGCTTACGGTCATAATTAAAGTTAGCAATACGACTACTGCGTTTTGGTGCTTTATCAACATTCGTAATCGGTTGTAATCGAGGTTCAGCTAATTCGAGTTCTTGCTCACCACGTAATACTGGGCGCGCGGCTTCTGTTAACTGTAATACCGAACTACGGGTAATATTTTGTAATAATAATCCGCTATGCACTAATTGGCGTAACACACTCAACCAATGCTCTTGTGATTTATCTTTACCAATACCAAATGTCGATAACTTATCGTGCCCACGCTCTTTCACCCGTTGATTTTGCGAACCTCTTAATACATCAACAACATACCCCATACCAAATGCCTGACCAACACGATAAACACACGACAATGCCATTTGTGCATCTTTAGCGCCATCATAACGTTTCGGCGGATCTAAACAAATATCGCAGTTACCACAGGCTCTATCATTAAACTCACCAAAATAATTCAGTAGTACCTGACGACGACACGTTTGCGCTTCGGCAAATGCCACCATAGTATTAAGTTTATGCATTTCAACACGTTGCTGCTGTTCGTTTTCAGTTTGTTCAACCATATAACGTACCCGCATAATATCGGCGGGATCAAACATTAATAACGCTTCTGCGGGTAAACCATCACGCCCAGCTCGGCCTGTCTCTTGATAATATGATTCAATATTTTTTGGTAAGTCGTAGTGCACAACAAACCGCACGTTGGGCTTATTGATCCCCATCCCAAATGCGACTGTCGCCACCACAATATCCAATTCATCACGAATAAAGGTTTCTTGTGTATCTTGGCGCTCTTGTTGGGACAAACCGGCATGATAAGGCTTGGCATCAAACCCTGCCCGAGTTAACCCTTCCGCCACCTCTTCAACACGTTTACGACTTGTGCAATAAACAATACCACTGACACCGTCTTGTTGTTTTACATAACGTTTTAACTGATCTAATGCTTTAAATTTTTCCACCAGCGAATAGCGAATATTAGGTCGATCAAAACTCGACATACTCACTTTCGGATCGTTCATTTGCAATTGATTCAGTATATCTAAGCGTGTTGCATCGTCTGCCGTGGCCGTTAATGCCATCAAAGGCACATTTGGAAACAGCTGTTTCAATTTGCCTAGCTCATTGTATTCAGGTCTAAAATCATGACCCCAAGACGAAATACAATGGGCTTCATCAATGGCAAATAAACTGATCGGTAACTGCTGTAAATACTGTAAAAAATCGCCAACCATCAAACGTTCAGGCGATAAATACAATACTTGTAGACGGTTATTATTTAAATCATTAAAAATTTGCGCAGACTCTTGTCGCGCCAACGTTGAATTCATATACGCAGCAGAAACACCGCTGGCTCGTAATGCATCAACCTGATCTTTCATTAACGAAATTAACGGGCTTAACACTATCGTTAATCCACCACGCACTAATGCGGGGACTTGATAACATAATGATTTACCGCCACCCGTAGGCATAATAACTAAACTATCGAGTCCTGCGACAGCATGTGCGATCACGTCTTCCTGACCCATACGGAATTGTTGATACCCAAAGACGCTCTCAAGTACTTGCTGAGCAGAGGGAAGAGTTGAAACAGATGCTGTCATGATAGTTCGTTCTCGGTTTAATTCAATTTGGGTTGTTTTGTAAATAACCTAATCGGCAATTTTAGCAGGATATGCATGTACTAAACAAATGCTACTAAAACAAAATTAGTGTGAATTATTCAACTGTAGTCATCAATATACAGAATATTGCCTACACTGGATCGTAACAGTATAAAAAATAGTTATATATTTACGCGTACCCACATACAAGGAGAGTCTACTGTGGAACAAATTAACCCTGCTATCGCCGCGTTTTTGCCAAACGAAGTTCAGGACATGTTCTTCCCTTTCGCAAGTGTCATGCTTGCACCATTACTGATGAACTTAGTGATAGGTTTTGCTTTATCTTGGGTTATAGGTGCGCACTTCCGCTATTTCGCCTCTTCATTTTGTAACCGTCAAGACTTCTCTCGTTTATTTCCCTTACTTATGCTGACAGTTATCTTGATTATCTCTATCGTCAAAGCATCTCTCGCACTAGCACTAGGCCTAGTGGGCGCGTTATCAATTGTACGTTTCCGTACCCCGATCAAAGAACCTGAAGAACTGCTATATTTATTTTTAAATATTGGTATTGCTGTCGCTCTGGGAGCAGGCCAAACCACAGCCGCAATCACAGCGTGTATTACCACCTTAATACTGGTGAGCTTTATTAGACATTCCAAAACAGACCATCATGGCGAAAAAGGCATTTTCTTATCATTACGCCACCAGCATGAAGGTGAAAGCGGAGTGAGTATCAGTGAACTGCAAGAAATCTTCACCACCCATACCACCCGCAGTGATTTACGCCGCTATGATCATGAGCAACGGCTTGTTGAAGCCACCTTTTTTATCTCTTTTGCCAACAGTGAACATTTAGATAATTTATTTGAAGCATTAGAGCATCGATATCCAGGAGTTGCGTTATCTTTACTCGAACAACATAACATCGCAGGGGTGTAGCCATGCTCCTATCTGAAAACAGATCACGGTTTGCAAAACGCGATCGTTGGTACACGATAGGTGGGTTGTTATTAATATTGTTGCTCGTCACCCCATCACCGAAAACGGTTAAAAACTGGCTTATCCAGCATGGTTTTGTTGCACACAGTACTGACAGCAATACCAAAAATAAACAACTATTAAACGCCCTGCTTAATGCACCGCTAAAATACCTCAACGCCGATAATAATATCCCTAACTTACAGCTTGATATTAAATACCAAGATTGGATGCGCTTGGTCGCCGATCGAAAACAAGCATTAAAGGAAGGTCAGATCCCCACCCAACGCTCTGAAGTCAAAGCCAGTGTCAGTTACTTAAAAAACAAATATAGCGCCAAAGTACGTCTCCAAGGTGATTTATTAGATCATGTCGCAGCGCCACAGCGATGGTCATTACGTGTCGAATTAAAAGGTAAAAGCAGTCTATTAAAAGTAAAACGATTTGCTTTGCTCAGCCCAAATGTACGCGGTAATCACGCACCGTTATTATTCACAAAAACCTTAGAAGTGGCCGGATTTGATATTATTTCACCTCAGCATACCCCAGTAAACCTGACGGTTAACGGCACACCTTGGGGATTAATGTTATTAGAAGAAGTATTCGCCAAAGAGTTGCTCGCCAATAATAACCGTACCGAGGGACTCATCCTAAAATTAGAGCAAGCCACACAAAATGAAGACAATAGCCAATTACACAAAATATTTCGTCCCAAAGTATTTCAACAACGTGACGCGATCAGTGACCCGAGTTTAAATAAACAGCGTAAGATCGCTTTAACCTTACTTAGTGACTTTCTTAATCAACGCCGCAAAGCATCCGATGTTTTTGACAGCCGTAAACTTGGCCAATACATAGCAACCGTCGATCTGTGGTCAGCGTGGCATGCTTTTAGTTGGAACAACTTACGTTTTTATTACAACCCACATACCGCCAAACTTGAACCAATCCAAAGTGATGAAGCATTATCTCCGGTACCGGATAAAATTTTATTACAGCCCGTCAGTGCCCAATTCCCACTGATCCAAGCCATGCTTGACGATGACAAAGTAAAAGACCAATACGATAAAGCGCTCAATCACCTTATCACCCTTGTTAACAACAAAAAATTACCTGAACAATTAAACATTTTACAGCAGCAAGTCATTAAAAAAATGCAGCATGGTTCACCATTACTGCAAAGCTATAATTTCGATAGTTTAACGGCCCACGCACGATGTTTAGCAAACGGTTGTCAATCACTCCCCACCATGCCAACAGACTGGCATCGCCATGTCGATACATTCAGTGCGGAATTACCTTGGGATCTGGCGAGTCAGTTCCGCTATAGCAACAATGAAAAACAACTGCAATTACGTAATAATAATCAAGCAGCTGTCTCTATTATTGACATAGTGGTCAGTGATAAATGGGGCAGTGAAATCAGTTTAATTGATGCACCTGAATTACCTTTTACCTTAACCAGCAACCAATCTGACAGCAGCTTAATCATCGATAATGATCAAGCGTATAATATTAAATTACTCAGTCGCCAAAATAACAAAAAACTCCAAACATATCGCTTTGAATTAAATGCATCTGCCACGAGCTTTTTACCTCGGCCTCTGCCTATGCTGCAAGAGTCTGATGTACTTGCTAAATATGACTTTATTCAAGTGCAACAAGATGGTTGGTATTTCAAACCCGGCAATTGGCAAATTAATGATTACCTCATCACCCCAGAAGATACCCGAGTATATATACCGGAAAATACCAATTTACGTTTCAGCAAAAATGCAGGCATGCTTATTTTCGGGCAACTTGATATTGATGGCAGTACTCAATATCCGGTCACGCTCACCGCAAGTAGTAAAAAAACCTGGCAAGGTATTGCGGTATTTGGCTCAGGCAGTAAATCAACAATCCAACATTTGGATATGGTAGCCAGTGCCAGCCCAAAACAAGGTAATTGGCAACCAAGAGGGGCGCTATACATGTACGATGTCAACCTGAATGCCAGTAATATCACCTTGCGAAATAACCGTTCTGAAGATGCTCTAAACATGATTAATAGTAAATTTAATTTGACGAAGTTAATCATCGAAAATGCTTATTCAGATGGCTTTGATTGTGATTTTTGTAAAGGCACAATCAGTGACAGTCAATTCAACACGGTCGGGGTGAGATCTGGTGGCGATGCCATCGATATTAGTGGTTCAAACATCATCGTACGTAATAGCAAATTTAATCAGATCCGTGATAAAGCCATTTCAGCAGGCGAGCACAGCAGTGTTGATGCCGTGAATATCCAAGTGAGTAACGCGGCATTTGGTATTGTCGCGAAAGATGGCTCACAAGTTATCGCTGCCGATATTAATGCTGTCGATATAAAGCATTATCTCTTCATGTCTTATATGAAAAAACCATTCTTTGGTGGCGCTCGTTTACAAGCGTCGAACTTTAACTGTGATAACTGCAGTAACATCAGCATGCTCCAGAAAAATAACTATTTATCGTTAGATGGCCAACAACAAACAGCTAAAAAGTTAAATGTAAAAAAACTTTATACTAGCTCCATGCGCTCGGATAAACCCAAATGACTCAAGACTATCGCTTTGAAATTAAAATACCGATCCCGCTTAACCGCTTAGAGTACATGTTATCTTGGTTGAGACTATCATCCATGGGGTTTCGCCAACATCACCCAGAGCAACATGTAAATAGTGTTTATTTTGACAGCTACCAAATGGCTTGCTTTGCCGAGAATCTCACCGGTATTAGCAATCGCAACAAGATGCGTATTCGTTGGTATCACGATATTACTAACGCAGGCAAAGCAAAGCTTGAGTTTAAGCAACGCCGTAGCGGTAAAGGCTATAAAGTCATTTATCCTTTACAGCTCAACTTTGATGATCCCAATATCAGTTGGTCAGAACACATTAAGCACTGCCAATCTCAGCTATCTCTGCAAGCTCTGTCAGAATGGGACAGCCAAACGTACCCAATATTACTAGGCCGTTATAAGCGCCAATATCTAATCAGCTTTTGTGGGCGAATACGAGCGACACTTGATAGTAATATGGAAGTATACGATCAGCGCTATTGGAGTAAACCGAATACCACTCGCTCACGTAAAATGGGTGACTATGTTCTTTTAGAATTAAAGTGCCAAGCACAACATGAACGTCTACTCAGTGACTTAGTCAGTCACTGCCCGCTTAACCCATCACGACATTCAAAATACGTGAATGGTGTGAGACACATGATTTATGTATAGGTATCTTATTGGCGGCAGCGCTAGTTTACTCATGTTCATCTCACTAACCTCTGTCGCAGTCAGTCAGGTTTACCCTTCTGCAGGTACCGCTTGGGTCATCACTGGTCAGCAGCAAGCTGCAACAGCACCTCAGCTACAGCAACAATTTAACTCTGCCACCGCAGTATCACAATGGGAAGATACCCATGCCGACATCAGTATTGGGGGACATTATGGACAATATAATACCAACAATATTACCGAGCTGGGTTATATGTATAGCCAGAAATTAGATTGGAAGATGGGTCAAAAAGAACAGCAATTGCGGCATTGGATAGCCCTAAAGCAGCAAGACTATGAATCACTGTTTCTACACTTTCAACATGACACCCAATTTGAAATACCTAACAACACTCATGGTGCGCATACGCCACTTTACGGCACACCCGAGTTTGTTGCCATTCAACAACCTTCAACGCTGATGCAACAAGGCCGCATCAAGCGTCTCAACATGCCAATACAACAACCGTTAACGCTAAAAAAAAACCAAACCTTATATTTATTCTCGTCAGAAAAATTAATGGGTTTAGATATCAAGTTTAATGGTCAACAACTCAAAAGTAGCAACATAACAATCTCCTATGCAACACGAGATATAACAAAAAAAACACTTGAATATGCTTGGCAGCCATTGATAACTCAACCTCTGAGATCAACATTAAACAGCCGCTGGCAGCCACCTCAACGTTGGCCCAGAGTCAGTATTTCGCCACAACTCAGTTCGCAATTAAGTGCCCAATTAAAAGTCAAACACGCCCGTTTTTATGTATTGAAAATTGAGATTAATAATCCAGTTACGGGGTTAACGTTAACTAAACTCAGCTTACCAAGTTGGTATCAATTTACCAAAAAATCAAAAAAGTACTATGTCACCATCCCCGGCTGGGATCCCATTAACGATAGTAATAAAGATGGCTATATTGATGATAGTGAATACCTGCAACGTTTAAATAATAATGCCAGTGCTCGCTTACCTTATCAGGCGCGTTTAATACCGTTGGGAAGAATGTGGAATGAAAAATCAGCGCTGTGCTACGTTAATTTATTCTCTGCACTCAGTCGTACTTTACTAACAGACTATCTTTATCAACAGTGGCAACAACAAGGCCATCGAGGTGCTTATAATGACTCACTTTACCGAGTCCCGAACAGCACTCAATTTCCCACGTCTACAGGAGGGAATATTCTCGAGTTACAACTCCCAGTGCGACAAGCTGGTAAATTTTATTGGCAGAGTCTCAGTGCCTTTAATCAACACTTACAACAAACAGACCCACAAGCTTGGATTGGTGCCAATATCTCTGACTTAAACCTATTTAGCCAACCCGACTTACAACCACTAATCGCAGGGTTTAATTTTTTTGTACGTGAAGATTACATTCATCCCAGTCTCGGATTATCACAACGACACGGGTTACTACAACGCTGGGAGCACTTCTTATTAAGTGCACAGGGTAAGCGTAGCGTGCTAATGGCACATATGCGTAAAGGCGGTAAAGTACGTTGGCAAGGCCATAGTCAAGCAAACTGGCAGTATGATCAAAGCACCAATCTAGCTATTTTCTACTTACTAAATAACCCCCTACTGGATTTTTATCAGCAATGGAATAATAGTTTTTATTACTCGAGTAAAAATACCCATGCCGATAATTATTACCAACCTGGCATTCCAAGCAATATCGCTTACCAACCCACTGCAATGTTACGCTATAACATTGGTCAACCGATTTCAGCTCTCGATAATTACCCTCCTGTCGGCTATTTCGATAAAGGGAATAATATGATGGCGACCAGCGTCGATACGAAACTCATAGTGAATAATCAAGCGCTAGCAATCACCCCAAGCCATTGGTTTTATCTTTATCGTCAAGCCAACAGCATATTACCCAGGCAGCAACCCCAGCCACCAGCAGCAGCTGTCATCGCTCGACGCTATCAACATGGCTTAATACTTTATTATACCGACCGTCATGGCAGCAATAAACATTTCAGTGAGCAAGCAAAGGTAACCCTAGACTTACCCGGATATTACCGACGTCTTAAAGCTGATGGCAGCCTAAGTAAACGAATAAATAAAATCACATTAACCGGTTACCAAGGCATAATATTGATACCAGAACCCAGCCCTTCATAAAATAATATCTGCTGAATAATTAATTTAAGGTGTATTTCCGATGAAAGTGAGTTACCTTAACGTAACTCGATTATTAAAACCCTCTATTTAATAGCACATACAGTTTAAGCAGGACGCATGCAAACAATGACAGAGCAAGATGTAATTGATCAAGAACTCACTGAACAGCAAATGTTGGATTTCATCAGTGATATGTTTATGAACCAAATGCCATTTAACGATCTACTCGGCATGCGTATCACCAACTACACCACTGACAGTATAGAATTACGCATCAACATGGATGATAAATTGATTGGTAATCCTATCCGGAAAATACTCCATGGCGGTGTAACGGCCAGTTTGCTTGATGTCGCTGGCGGTATGCTAGTGGCAGCTGCTGCTATTCCCTACATGGAAACAAAAAGTACCGCTAACTTTCATAAAAATCTAAAATCACTCGGTACGATAGACTTGCGAGTCGACTATTTACGTCCTGGTTGGGGAGATGAATTTACCGCCACAGCACACGTAATTCGCTCAGGTAATAAAGTCGCAGTTACACGTATGGAACTACACAATCAAGAAGGGATCCACATTGCTTTTGGTACCGGTACTTATTTAGTCGGATAACCAACAATAAAGATTATTAATATCACTACCCCTGTTTATCCATCATTGTTATGCTAACCAATCTATCTACACCTATAAAAACCACTGGTATAAGTAATGACAACCAACAATGAGACTAAGCAAGGAGTGATATTCGCAATCCTTGCTTACGTAATGTGGGGCATGGCTCCCCTCTACTTTAAGCAGTTAAACCAAGTACCCGCGTATGAAATATTAGCCCATCGCGCGGTATGGTCTTGTATTTTAATTGCGGTGTTACTGAGCCTCTTTAAATTATGGCCAATGGTAAAGTCGGTATTATCCGTCCCTAAAAATGTGTTATTACTGATCTGCACATCATTATTAATCAGTGTTAACTGGTTAACCTACATTTGGGCGGTAAATAATGATCATTTACTCGATGCCAGTTTAGGTTACTTTATTAACCCGATTATTAACGTTTTTCTTGGCATGGTATTTTTGTCGGAAAAATTACGTAAATTACAGTGGGTTGCTATTTTACTTGCGGTAATAGGGATCTTAATTCAAGTTATCACGCTAGGATATCTGCCTTGGGTTGCCTTGGTCTTAAGTTGTACTTTTGGTTTCTATGGATTACTGCGTAAAAAATTACGCCTCAATGCGTTAGTTGGTCTGTTAATTGAAACCATTATTATGCTACCTATCGCGGCCACTTATTTATTTATCTTCGCGGACTCTGCAACATCGGATTTAAGTGCCAACAGTATGCACCTGAATTTACTGTTACTCAGTGCCGCCTTTATCACCACAATACCACTACTCTGCTTTAATCATGCAGCGGTACGCTTACCTTTATCAACGCTAGGTTTTTTCCAATACATAGGTCCAACATTAATCTTTATTCTTGGTGTCACGCTCTATGATGAAGTCGTTAATACCGAAACACTGCTGACGTTTGTGTTTATTTGGATTGGATTAGTCGTGTTTAGCATCGATGGTTTTAAAAATAACCGTCATCAACGTGCGCGATTAAAATCTTAGTGCATTTCGCGATACATATAAAATAAGCACCCTTAGGTGCTTATTTTGCGTATTTACTCACGTCATAATCTTCAATCTTTAAAAAAGTAATGGGTATATCAAGTAGACCCGGTACTAATTTTCCCAGCTCATCATAACTGCCATCTAAAAATGAAATATTCACTTCTGAGACAGCAAAAAATGTCGTCATTAATGATGTGCTCGTTCGATGAGTAATACAAGAATCAGGAGCCGTTTCACCAACAAAGGTATTTGTTACCTTCAACTCAATCAGTAATTCACAGTTATTACTAATACTGAGTTGAGATTGAGTCAAACTCGTTAACAATTGTGGCGTATAATAAGCGCCTGCGAAGTCAGAGGCACGTGGAATTGAATAACTGTATAAACGGATCAAGCCATTTGGTGTGGCGACTAATTGTATAATACGCTGACGAAATGGTTTATTTGAAGAGTGAGTAATACGACTCTCCATATATAGCCATTCACCGTCAACACGGTCTTGCCAAATAGGAGAGATATTTAGATCGATGTTAACTTCACGTCCTTGAATCACATCATTGGTCGATCTATGCATGCCAGATAGCCATTGCTTTAATAACGCCGTATGTTCAGATTTAAAAACAGCAGAATAAGCAAATGAACTGAATAAGCACATTAGCGCGACGATAAATCGTAATATCAAAATAACTCCCTGTAACCGCATGGGTAGCGCTAACATCCAAGTTAGCGTTCAGTATGCAGTGATACTATCCTAAAAAATCGCGCAACTATACTATAAAAAGTTGAATGTGACTATAGAGCCTGCAATCTAGCGTAAGATACTACCAACCATTTACTCCCTAGTTGATCAAACTCAATTTGAATACGACATTGCGGACCACTGCCTTCATAGTTCATCACAATACCTTCACCAAATTTAGCATGTAGTACACGTTGACCTAACTGATAGCCAGTTGACTCAAATGACATTTTTTCAGAACCCGCACTAAAGCGCCCAAACTGAGTTGGTTGGCGAATTTGAGTTTTTAAACGAATCTCTTCAATATACTTTTCGGGTACTTCTCGAATGAAACGAGACGGACGGTGATTCATCTCTTTACCGTATAAGCGACGCGACTCCGCATAACTGATATATAGCTTCTTCATCGCGCGGGTAATACCCACATAACAAAGACGGCGCTCTTCTTCCATACGCCCTGCTTCTTCTGTCGATTGCTGACTTGGGAACATACCTTCTTCGACACCAACCATGAATACCACTGGGAATTCTAAACCTTTAGCCGAGTGTAACGTCATCAACTGCACAGCATCTTCAAACTCATCAGCTTGCCCCTCTGCAGACTCTAATACTGCAAAAGCTAAAAAGGCAGATAACTCAGTCATTTCTTCACTATCATCGGGGATCTGAAAACCACGGGCAGCAGAAACCAGCTCCTCTAAGTTTTCAATACGTGACTGCGCTTTTTCACCTTTTTCAAGCTGATACATGGATTTCAGCCCTGAGTATAAAACCACATGATCAATTTGTTCATGCAGGGCAAGTTCGGCAACATCGTTATCCAACTGCGAAATCAGCTCAACAAACTTACGGATCGAACTCGCCGCACGGCCAGCGATCAAATTGTTATCAAGTAAATAGATCGCAGCTTGCCATAATGTTGAGCCTTGCTCACGGCTAGCATCACGTAATAGTGATAAGGCACGATCACCAATACCACGCGTTGGCTTATTAACAATACGCTCAAATGCAGCGTCATCATCACGGTTATTCTTCAAACGCATATACGCCATCGCATCTTTAATTTCAAGACGATCAAAGAAGCGTAACCCGCCATAGATACGGTAAGCGAGTTGCTCTTGCAGTAATGCATCCTCGAGCACACGAGACTGAGCATTACTGCGGTATAAGATCGCGCAGTCACTGAGTGATCCACCTTGATCTTGCCACTCTTTAATTCGGCTGACGACAAAGCGCGCTTCATCGACTTCATTAAATGCTGCATACAATGAGATCGGTTCGCCTTCGTTATCTTCAGTCCATAACTCTTTACCCATACGCTCACTGTTATTAACAATGAGTGCATTGGCAGCATTCAAAATATTACTGCTCGAACGGTAGTTTTGTTCAAGCTTAATGGTTTTAGAACCCGTAAAGTCGGTTAAGAACCGTTGAATATTTGCGACCTGCGCACCACGCCAGCCATAAATAGACTGATCATCATCACCCACGATCATCAAATTACCGCGATCGCCTGTCAACATGCGTAACCACGCATATTGGATATTATTGGTATCTTGGAATTCGTCCACTAAGATATTAGAAAAACGATCTTGGTAATGGGCTAAAATATGTGGTTTGTGTAACCAAAGTTCGTGCGATCGTAATAACAACTCACCAAAATCGACTAAGCCAGCACGATCACAAGATTCTTGATAAGCTTGATAAATCTTGATCCAGGTACGCTCAATCGGATCATACGCTTGTAAATGTTCAGGACGCAAACCTTCATCTTTCTTACCGCCGATATACCACATCGCTTGTTTTGCCGGCCACTGCTTCTCATCAAGATTCATGGCTTTGATCAAACGCTTCAATAATCGCAGTTGATCATCACTGTCAATAATTTGGAATTCAGCTGGTAAACCGGCATCTAAATGGTGGGCGCGTAATAGACGATGCGCGATACCATGAAAAGTACCAATCCACATGCCTTGCTGGCGGCCTTCTAATAACTTATCAACACGGCCACGCATTTCTGCTGCGGCTTTATTGGTAAATGTCACCGCTAATAAAGAATAAGGCGAGCACTCCTCCACCTGCATTAACCAAGCTAAGCGATGTACCAATACTCTGGTTTTACCACTGCCAGCACCCGCTAAAATCAGCATACTCGATTGTGGTGCCGCAACAGCATCACGCTGTTTATCGTTGAGGCCGTCCAGTAAGAGAGATACATCCATAATTTAGTCACCTTAGACTGTATATTTAATCAGTAGAATAGAGGGATTATAACAGGCTTGTTAATTCATCCAAGTGCGTTATTTCAATATCAGGTAAATGACTGGCTTTATTACTCGTCATAAGCGATTGTTGTTGGTCATTAAACCACGCAGACATGAAGCCATTGGTGACCGCTCCTGCCACATCAGATTTAAGGTGATCGCCAACATGCAAAATATGTTGTGGTGGTAAAGCTAATCTCTCTGCAGCCAATGAAAATAAATCAGGGTACGGTTTCATTCTCAGCCCATTACCCGGTTTTATCACCGCCGTAAAAAATGGCGTTAAACCAATTTTATCGGTATCAACATTACCATTAGTGATCGCAATTAACGGCATTTTACTGGCAAGTGTTGCTAATACCGTAAAGGTTTGTTCCGGCACTTTAAAATCGCTACGTACCGCCAGTACTTGTTCAAAAATAGTATACGCGACAGATTCAGCCTCTTGCTCACTATAGCCATGGCGTAAAAATAATGTCATTAAACAGGCAATCCGGATCCCACTGACATCGTGTATCAAATGGGGTTGTTGATGAAGAACATGACGCTTTAACTGTAACCAAGCATTATCATCTAAATGGCTAATGTGTGGATATTGACTGCGTAAATGCATGTGCATCCAAGCTTCGGCGCGACGCACGACTGGATAGTTATCATATAAGGTATCGTCAAGATCGAAGCTCATGGCCTTAATCTGTTGTAATCGTCGATAGAATTTCATCAGTCTTCTCTTTTCTTTTTCGCACGAGGATGAGCGGCATCATATACTTTGGCCAGATGTTGAAAGTCCAAACTGGTATAAATTTGTGTGGTACTGATATTAGCATGCCCTAACAGTTCCTGTACCGCACGCAAGTCACCACTCGATTCCAACATATGCGTAGCAAAGGAATGCCGTAATTTATGTGGGTGAACATGGCTAGTCAATGTTTGTTGCTGCCCCCACTTGGCCATCCGGCTTTGTACACTGCGGTGAGATATACGACGTCGTAATTGACTGACAAATAACGCAGGTTGCGTGTTGTCAGCATATTCACCACGCACAGCTAGCCAGGCTTGTAACGCGGTGATCGCGATACTACCAATCGGTAACTGGCGCTGTTTATTGCCTTTACCAATCACCCGCATGGTTTTTTCACGCAACTTAACATCTGTTAAATCCAAATTAACCAGTTCGTCTAACCGCAAACCCGCTGAGTACATTAACTCCATCATGGCTTTATCACGCAACACTAAAAACGGGTCGTCAGCGTCTTCAGTATTAGACACGGCTAATAATTGATTAATTTCATCAACATCGAGGTTCTTAGGCAAAGGTTTATGTTGGCGTGGTGCCGATACCCCTTTCGCAGGGTTGGCAGTGAGATCACCTTGCATTACCAGGTAATCACAGAAACTGCGTAATGCAGATAATTTTGTTGCTAGACTGCGAGGCGATAAACCTAGCTTATGATTTAAGGTCGCTAACTTACGCACCTGGGCAGCATCAAGCCCACGCCATTCAGTGATAGGTAACGTCAGCATTTGCTCGGCGAATAAGGTCAGGTGACGGCGATAATTACGGGCTGTGTGTAGGCTTAATTGCCGTTCACTGGTGATATAACGTAAAAAACGTTCGATAGGTTTAAGTAATTGTACAGGTAGATCACATTGTGCAGGTAGCTCACTACCTACACCTGTATTATTATTTGATGGAGTTGTCACGTGAAGGCATCAGTTGCGGTAACAGGGTAGAGATAATGCGACAAAGCTGACCTAACAGCAAGTTATCCATGCCCGCCTGATAATGATCGGCATTGGCACTACCAATAGCGAGCAAACCGTATTCACCCCGTTCACCTAACGCCATTAATGCCACTGAATTAACCAAGGCATCTTGACCAAACAGTAATGCTTTATCCACGCCAGCGACAGGACCAAAGTAATGATCACCGCCAGCAAATTGTTTCTGACGAATACGCACTAACTGTCCAGCGGAAATGGCTAACGGTAAATATTGTGATTTAAGGTGAAAATAAGCTTCATTTAAATGTAAATTTACAGCCGCTAGTGGTAATTGAGATTGGATCTGAGTGACCAAAATACGTTGCATTTGCATCACTGAAGTGCAATTAAACAAGGCAGTATAAATATCGGCATAGATACGAAATAATTTATCGTTGTCAGCGGCAATGGCCACTAACAGCTGTAACTGTTGCTCTAAATCGGCAATGCGTTGTCGCTGTCGTTCTAACCGTAATGTCACTAAAGACACACTACCTTGAGCGCCATGAGAAATAGGTAAGGAATCGACTAAGTCATTATTACGCACGAAAAAATCCGGTTCTGCCTGTAAAAAAGCAATCACATCTTGCTCTGAGATAACGGGCGTTTCCGCGTTCAACATCAAAGGTTCAACGTCGATCATATATTAATCTGTCCATCATAAACATGTGTAGCAGGACCAGTCATAAATACCGGTGTACCGGGACCTCGCCATGCAATTTGCAATTTACCTCCTGGCAGCTCAATACACACATCTTGGCCGAGTTTTCCTTGTAATTGGCCAATAACAGCCGCCGCACAGGCACCTGTACCACAAGCTCGTGTTTCACCAACACCACGTTCATAAACCCGTAATTTGGCGTGGTCAGGTGATAATACCTGCATGAACCCCGCATTTACACGGTTAGGAAAACGTTCATGATGTGCGATCGCATGACCGAGATCGGCCAATGGTGCAGTCTCAATATCATCCACTAATGTCACGCAGTGCGGGTTACCCATCGACACAGCGCCACAAAACACAGTGCTGTCTAACGCACGTAAAATATAAGTTTTTTCTTGCTTGGTAGCACGGAACGGAATTTTATCCGGGGCTAATTCAGGTACACCCATATTTACCGTGATCTGACCATCGTATTCGACCTGTAAAGAAATTTTACCTGCACTCGTACTGACCGCGATCTTGCTCTTGTTCGTTAACCCTTTATGACGTACAAAACTGGCAAAACAGCGAGCGCCATTACCACACTGTTCCACTTCGCTACCGTCAGAATTAAAAATACGATAATGAAAATCAAGATCAGGATCATAAGGCGCTTCAACCACTAAAAGTTGATCAAAGCCAATACCGGTATTTCTATCCGCCAAACGACGGATATTATCATTATTAAAAAATACATTTTGAGTAACACAGTCAACGACCATGAAATCATTACCCAGACCGTGCATCTTTGAAAACTGTATAAACATATGAACCTGTAACCCTCTATTTCATTCAGTCGGTAAAATACTATTCAGCTGGTAAAATCGCTTCGTCTTTCCAGATCTCTGCAAGTTCTTCTCGACGACGAATTAAATGTGCAACATCACCGTCAACCATAACTTCTGCAGGTCGACTACGAGAATTATAATTAGAACTCATAGTTGATCCATAAGCGCCAGCAGAACGAACAACAATATAATCATCCATTGCGATAGTTAAATCACGGCCCTTACCTAAGAAATCACCGGTCTCACAAATAGGACCAACAACATCATAGTTTAAACATTCACGCTCTAATGATTTATTCACTGGCGCAATAGCTTGCCACGCACTATATAACGCAGGACGAATAAGATCGTTCATGGCTGCATCAACGATAGCAAAGTTTTTATGTTCCGTAAGTTTAATATACTCAACTTTGCTCACTAAAATACCAGCATTAGCCATGATGGCACGACCCGGTTCAAAAATAAGTGACAGTTTGCGCCCTGCTAATTTATCTTTTAATGCCTGCGCATATTCGGCAGGTTGTGGGGGAGTTTCGCCATCATAAGGGACGCCTAAGCCACCACCAACATCAAGATGTTCCAGTACAATACCTAGAGAAGATAATTTATCAATCAACAGCAGAAGCTTATCAACAGCATCTAAAAAAGGTGACAACTCTGTTAATTGTGAACCAATATGGCAATCAACGCCTTTTAATTTAATACCCGGCATTTTACTCGCAGCTTGATAAACGCCTTCAGCTAAATCAATATCGATACCAAATTTATTTTCTTTTAAACCGGTAGAAATATAAGGATGAGTACCCGCATCAATATTAGGATTCACTCGAATAGATATAGGTGCCTGTATTCCACGGCCCACGGCAACGTCATTAATACGTTCCAACTCAGCCGTCGATTCGACATTAAAACAATGAATATGATGATCGAGTGCTAAATTAATTTCAGCTATAGTTTTACCAACACCAGAGAACACAACTTTACTTGGATCACCACCGGCCGCAATCACACGTAATAGCTCGCCACCAGATACGATATCAAAACCCGAACCCAAGCGTGCCAACACATTTAATACTGCAATATTTGAATTAGCTTTTACGGCATAACAAACCAAATGCGGATGCACACCAGCAGCATCATTAAATGCATGCCAATGACGTTCAATTGTAGCTCTGCTGTATACGTACGTCGGTGTACCAAATTTGTCTGCTACGTCTGCAACGGCACATTGCTCCGCAAATAACTGACCATCATCCTGATAATTAAAGTAATCCAATGCTCTATTCCTTTTCTTTTAATTCGTAAACTAATTCATTCATTGCACATCATGTGACAATGTTATGTTTATTCTGCTTCGCTACTTAGCGTCTTGCCAGTTGCGTCATCACTACCTACACTTTCTGTAACTGGTGTTGCTACCTGAACTTGTTTTGCTTTTTCGACATCGGGTCCCGTACCAGGTGCATATA
This sequence comes from Moritella viscosa, assembly GCF_900120065.1. Lineage (NCBI taxonomy): Bacteria > Pseudomonadati > Pseudomonadota > Gammaproteobacteria > Alteromonadales > Moritellaceae > Moritella > Moritella viscosa. The sequence goes on along the minus strand of NZ_FPLG01000096.1, from coordinate 34,138 downwards.
ACGGACCTGAAATACCACAACCACTGAGTAAACTAGCGCTAAACATAAAGGCTAATGTAATAAATGTTGTTTTTCTTACTTGGCTCATAACCGACTCAATGATAAATTAATTCTATATGCCTTATAATCGCACTGACAAAATTAAAAGCAATAGGATTAATAAAAAATGACTGATTCAGAATTCCACCAACAGGTTGATGAACTATTAATAAGCTTTGAAGAAATCATTGATAACAGTGATGTTGAACTCGATTATGAAAACAGCAACAGTATTCTGACTTTATACTGTCGTGATGGTTCGCAAATTATTATGAACAAACAAGCGCCATTACACCAGTTATGGGTAGCAACCAAAGCGAATGGCCATCACTTTGCATTTATCAATGATGCATGGATTGATAACCGCACCCAACAAGAATTATCACAGGTATTAACCGAAGCAGTTAAAAATCAAGGCGGTGAAAACGTTAGTTTCTAACGTGAAGTGATAGGCTTTGTTTATATAAAATCTAAATTTTAGACAAAGAAAAGGGCTACACTAGTAACTAGTGCAGCCCTTTTACGTTGTCGTAATAGCTCATATCCTTGAACTGATTGTGCTCCCTGCACTTAGACATTTACCTAATCCATTAGGTGATTTACTTTTCCCCAATCCTTTGAGTTGTTCCTTTGGCAATCCTAGCCTAACAAGTCATCCTAACCTGCTTCTCATCTCCATCCTGGAGGTGTCCTTTATTCACTCTAAATCCGTGAGTGCTATCCTTGCCATCCACCACATCCTTGCGGTTTCATGTAGAGTGCCAAGTCATCATCCTGATGAACTTCCTGCGTCTCTGGAAACAAATATAACAAATCTAAAAGCAATAAATAATGATAAAAAACAAATTTAATTAGTGTCTAAATACTAACTTTTCAGTATAAAACGCTACAAATACCGTGAGAATAGGCTTTAAGCATTATAGTCAAATAAATAAATACACGCAGGTCCTAGGATAACTCCTGAATATAACGACTTTATCTATCGGCATAAATAGTCAATCTCTTACATTCGAAAACATCCTATAAACTCAACATTTTTACAATGTTAATAAACCACAGTTAAACTGTGATATTAATCACTCGGTCTTATTAATCACCATGAATAATTAATCCTAACGGTGCTAATAATTGTTCTTGCTGCCAACTGCAAATAGTGACACCGTGCAAATTAACCCGCCTTGCGTCCAACCCCGTTAAATCAACATGACTTAAATTACAGAGCTGTAAATTAAACTGAGGCCACATGTCTGCCGAAAATTCACCACGACTCAAATCAGAACCTTGTAAAGAAGCCCTCAATAAATTGCATCCCGTCCAGCGATTTTCATATAAATCACATTTTTCTATGCGTTGATCGGCAAGATTGGCGTAGCTCAAATTACATTGGGTTATATAAGCAGAACAAAAGAAGGTTTTAGCCGTAATATAATTGGCAAAGCTAGCACGACTAAAATCCACCCCTTTCAAATTACAACTACGAAACTCAATACCAAAACACTCTGCGCCAGTAAATTTAGTCATGCTTAAATCGCAGTTTTTAAAACTCGCACCTTTTAAATCAGCATAATCAAATCGGCAACCGGTAATATCTCCGCGTTCGATAAACTGACAATCAATAAACTCGGCATCACTTAATTGCGCATGATTGAAATCACAGCGAGTAAAGATCACAGATTCTAAGTCTTGATCAGCAAAATCTTCTTCAATAAATGTGTTATCGATAGTCTTCATCATCTTGTTCTCTTGCTCGAATTAGCATCAGGTTACTACCAATATACCAATCAGATCTAGCACTATCACAGTGTTAATTCCAAATAAAAACAGGTCGTTTAGATTGCCATTTTAAGCAGGGTAATTGAACCATAGAGATACAAATATGAATATAATTCATGCGCGGTAAAATACTGCTCTACTGTTAACAGAGGTCTAATAACGAGCTTTAATTGGCGGTGGTATTAAATAAGCAACAACGGGGAGTAATTGTATAATAAACAAGCAAAGTAAGCGTGTTGCGTAGTAAAGAAAAGAGACATAAAAATAAAACAGTAGATAAAGAAAAGGACGGCATAAATGCCGTCCTTAAAGTAGTCATGTAGTCCTATCCTTGAACTAATTTTGCTCCCTGCAAATTGACTGACCTAATTTCCTTTAGGTTTAACTCCCAATCCATCGGGTTTTTTGTTATTACCATCCTGGTACAATAAATCATTCCGATTTATTTCCTCTCCATCCTAGAGGTGTCCTTTAACTCAAATCCTTTGAGTGTCCATCGCATCTTCATCCTGAAGACTTTTCCTTGCGACCACATCCTGTGGTAAATCCTATTTCGATAATCCGTTATCAAGTCGGTAATCCTTACCAACTTCTTACTGCGTCCTTTCGAATACCTACTATAAAGTAATCCAATACCGCCGCAATACAGAAATTCCCTTTTTTTGAAAATAAATAGGAGATCTAAGTCACATTGAAAATTAATCAATATAAAATCAACACCTTAAAAACAACGACAACGTGTATCACATAGACTGAAACGATTATGCCCACGACAGTTGCTCTGCATATTCCCACACACAAAATGGTCAATATCTTACATACAAAAAACAAATAAAAAAATAAAATTTGCCGTTTTCGACAAATAGACTAAAAGATGAGGATAATTTATAAAAAAATAGAATTATTTAGAGGATACGTAAGGAATGACTTCTAATTCTTTATTTTCTGAATGAACGATGTCGTAAAATTGCGGTAAATTGAAATTGGCAAATGTACCTTCGTTACGTGATTCTTCTTGTGAATTAGTATAAAATCGATGAACACCTTTGATTAACTCATCTTTATTACCACTAAGATGCTGGTAAGTTTCCACGCGATTAGCTTCATCGACAATATAAACGTTAAAACCATTTTTATAGTTTTCAAAAAAGAACTGTACTAAACCTTCTGACGAATGAGATTCCACAGCTAAAGGCGTGCCTTCTGCCGTGGTGGTTTTATCAATACGTAGTGGCATTTGTTCTAGCTTACGCTCAGAGATATGGTTATACAGATCCAGTGATGTTTCAAGCTTACGAATAGACACACCACGACGCTCAAAATAAATACCAAAGCGGTCATCACTAATAGTCAGCATTTTAACAATCTGATCTTTATCGCGTTGTAGTCGAGTACTAATACAATCACGCACGAGACGTTCGAAACTATGACGAATCAAACCACGGAAATGTAAGCTATAGCAAAAGACTTTAATGGAATCTGGTTCTGTCGCATCTTGATGCATCTTACCCATGATTGTCGTTAATGCATCAACAATACGTTCTTGACCAGAAAAATGTAGCGTACGTACTTCATTCCACGAATTACGATAGATCAAATCAATACTACCGACTAAACAGGCTTTACAGTCACCAAATGAGAATACATCACTGGTATTAGTATCGAATTCAATAATTCGACCGCCCCAGTGATTAGTCGGATCGTATTCTAAATTTAGGAAAATAGATAAATCACGAATTTCACAAGGACGACTCAACGCCTGATTTGAGGCCGGTTTCGCTTGAATTGGGAATTTATTTTTAAGATCTTTACAGAATGAATTCAATACATCGCTGTTCATATCGGAATCTTGATTAAAAATTTCGACCTGAGTCTTATCAGTCATTAATCCATTAAAATAACTCCACGCCACCAACTTACTCAAATAGCCGTTATGTTCCAAAGGCTTACGACCAACAATCTGCATAGGCTCTAACGAAGAGTTATATAAATACCAACCCGAATTATTAAAACGACCATCAGGTACTTGGACGAAACTTAATTGTTTTTCGGACAAATCAGGTGAAATCTGTGGATTAATAAAAGTCACTTTACCCGGTAACGACTCGAATGCAGCATATAACTTACGCGACAAAATACCAATATCCGCAGGGTTAATAGATTCACTAATATTATTACGACGGGCGAAACCAATCAGATTACGGTAACCCTTCATCATCGCGTCAAGTAATTCAGGATGCGCTTCTTGAACTTGCTCAATCTTCCAATTATCACGATTATCTAGATGAGCAATACGGTCTGGATGCCAACCCCACTCTCGAATAACATCTGCAACAGAAGTGCGGTGCCATTCTGGACTGGCATGTTTCTCATTAGCGCAATTACCGCTGAACATTTTCAAATAAAAACAGCGACGTAGTAAATCTAAACGCGCAGTATCACCTATGTTTTCGAGATAAGCGGTTACTTTAACTAAAATCTGATAATAGGTATCGTGTGACAATTCCAAATGTTGTGAAGATGCCAATTGAAAATTTTCTTTCATTATTTGCGATAACAAATGGTTATTTGGGTATTCTGCCGAATAAGCTTCCATTAATAAAGTTTTCAATACCGCCTTATAAGGAGAGTCGATACCTTTATATAACTGCCAAAGTGCAGAACCAAAGTACTCTTCCGCTGGGATGCAAGGAAAACCACCTAAATCGACCCACTCGTTACGGTCAAGGACACCATCGGCAACCAGTTGATCAACATAATCATCATAATGATTATCAAATTCAACCGGTAAAATATGCCATAAACTTGGCTTACCCGCGATCCGTAAAGCGCTGCGATAAAATTCATCGAGTAATAAGAAATGTTGGGCACTGCCGCAACTCTCTTTCGTCATAACCGCATTATTTACTTTTCTAAACTTATCTTCAGCAATCAAGAAAAAGTTAACTTCAACATTAAGGGTTTCTGCCCACGCCGTAATTAATGTGCATTTTTGCTCTAAAAACTGCGCATCCTCATCACTCATAGCCGGATCATGACATACCCAAATATCTAAATCACTACGCCAATTTTGACCAATAGACCCCGTGCTCCCCATTGCATATAAGCTATATATAGGTGAACAAGTGGCACATTTATCATCATCTAGTGCTACATTTAATGAGGTTAAATAATCTTGTTGTTGCTCATCAGGAGTAAATAAACAGATACCCTGTGGAACTGGAGCATCAAGATAAACAGGGAGATTTGGGTGATTACAATGCAGTAAAAGAGGTAAAATAGCTGTCACTTCACGCCCGTTATCATCCATAATGGATAAGGCGCGATCAAGTCTAAGTTGATTGAACAACTTAGCTTTATGTTTCAGTTCAACAATTTTACTCTGCAAAATAAAACCTTAAATGAGAGAAACCATGCTTAAATTTTATTGATTTTTTACAATGAAATTTAGCCATTACAGCAGGCATAGAAGTGTGATGATGCTAACAGTTTTATAGATAATGGTAAACTTATAGCGCCAAAATAGTCACATTATTAATGTTGGAATTAGGGTGACCTCGTATTCACATTGCTGCCGCCTTTCGTTAATTAGCTTATTACTATTAGAAAATCAGCTGTAAACAAACTATTTGCGCGCACTTTATAGACAAAGCGCAGTAAAAAAGATCGGCTCGAAGCAGTTTAAATAAAATAATTAAATTAAGGGTTGCATAAACATTTAGAAGTGGATAATATCTGCCTCCTCGATTAGGGACGCTGCTTCAAAACAACGTTTCCAACATTAATCGAAAGTATGGGGTCCTTAGCTCAGTTGGGAGAGCATCGCCCTTACAAGGCGAGGGTCACTGGTTCAAGCCCAGTAGGACCCACCATATATTGAATCTGGTTATATCTTTTATAAGATAAGTAACGGGATTTATTATAAAGAAAGAATTTGGGGCTGTTAGCTCAGTTGGTAGAGCAGTTGACTTTTAATCAATTGGTCGAAGGTTCAAATCCTTCACAGCCCACCACTTTCTTTAGTTCTCTTATAAAGGAACACACAGCATTGTCGCGGGATGGAGCAGTTTGGTAGCTCGTCGGGCTCATAACCCGAAGGTCGTTGGTTCAAATCCGGCTCCCGCAACCAGTTATAACGATAGATACAACTATCGCTAAATAAATATCGTGGGTCCTTAGCTCAGTTGGGAGAGCATCGCCCTTACAAGGCGAGGGTCACTGGTTCAAGCCCAGTAGGACCCACCACTATTATTGTGGTGATGATGTCATAAGACATACACAACAAAATTTCTTTGTAAAAAGAAGCATAAAGTAAAGGGCTGTTAGCTCAGTTGGTAGAGCAGTTGACTTTTAATCAATTGGTCGAAGGTTCAAATCCTTCACAGCCCACCACTTTCTTACTGTTCTATCTATTAGATAAACAGTGAACAACAGCATTGTCGCGGGATGGAGCAGTTTGGTAGCTCGTCGGGCTCATAACCCGAAGGTCGTAGGTTCAAATCCTGCTCCCGCAACCAGTTTAAACGATAGACACAACTATCGCTAAAAAATAATGTGGGTCCTTAGCTCAGTTGGGAGAGCATCGCCCTTACAAGGCGAGGGTCACTGGTTCAAGCCCAGTAGGACCCACCACTATTGTGGTGTTATGTCATAAGACATAAACTATAAAAAGAAAGAATACGGGGGCTGTTAGCTCAGTTGGTAGAGCAGTTGACTTTTAATCAATTGGTCGAAGGTTCAAATCCTTCACAGCCCACCACTTTCTTACAAGAACAAATAAAAAAACCTCGTTTATCGAGGTTTTTTTATACCTAAAATTTACCTGCTAATATAATTATCTCAATACTTGACCTTCCCCTTAAGGTAAAGATTATGCTCTCTGCCATATTCATTATTTACCTTTTTGATGTGTCTTTTTCATGCGTATAGTGTTGTTGATTTTATTAATATTAATAAACACATTCTCATTACCGCTTCAGGCTATGAGCATGCGTACGATGCCAGCCAATATTTCTTGTGATATGCCAGACATGCCATGCAACTCTCAAAGCAGTATGAGTAAAATGCAGCATGATAATCCGCAGCTTCAACATTCAAAAAATCAATATAATGACGATGATTGCAGCGACTGTAATACGACCTGCGTATCATCATTTATTAATTATAATAATAAGCCGCTCTTAAACCCCCATAAACAAAGTAACTCACTACGTTACGAATTAACCCTACCTCTAAAACAACACCAAGATAGCCTCTATCGACCTCCTTTGATTAGCTGATTTTAATAACATTTAAAAATCAATCAATTAAGGAAGTATAATGCCATCAAAAATTTATTTGGGGCTATTCGCATTACTGACTATAAATGCCAATGCTCAACAATTAACGCTCGCGATTGCAGAAGACACAGCCCTACAACGCGATCCTTCAGCAATCTTATACAGTGCCCAACAAGCACGTTTAAAAGCACAAGGCATTAGCCAATCTCAGCTTGCAGACCCTATGATTAAATTCGGTTTATCCAATGTGCCTGTTGATAATTTCTCATTATCCGATGATCCAATGACCCAATTTAGTCTTGGTTTATCACAACAGTTTTCAGCGGGTGATACCCTGGAGTTAACAGCGAAAGGGTTCTCACTACAAACACAACAGAGCATACAATTCGCAGAAAATCGCCAATTAGAACTAAAACTACAGATCCGAGAATTATGGTTTGATATTAGCTTTGCCAAAATAGCCCAAACCATTCTCGCTAAAAATAAGCAATTATTTAGCCAGCATGTTACCAACCTCTACCGTCAATTTGAGCTAGGTTATCGTCAAAACCAAGATTTGATTAAAGCAGAATTAGAACTCGCCAAGTTTGATGACAAAATTGCCGCATTTGCGCAGCAAGAGCAAGCGCTGCGCGGGCAACTCGTCTCTTGGATTGGGCCTCAAGCGTTTGATGAATTTGATTCTCAGCTACCAACGTGGCCGCAAAGCCTTGAATATGCACAGCAAGCGAATCTAAAACACTATCGGTTACTGGCTGATCACCCACAGGTATTAGCCGCGCAACAAGCCATTGACGTAGCTCAAAATAATATAGCCACCGCTAATGAATCCTATAAACCAGCCTTTAAAGTTGATATTGGTTACGGTCATCGTGAAGCACTAGATATGGCGTCCGGATCCAGCCGTAGTGATTTAATCAGTGGTTCCATCACAATGAACATTCCTCTATTCACGAGTAACCGCCAAGATCAAGTAGTTATAGCGGCCGCTCAAGGTAGGGGGATTAAGCAAGCAGAAAAAGATCTATTACTGATTAAATTCAATGGCATATTAAATGGTGCTATCGCTAATTTCAGTAATACCCAAGCCAGAATGCAGCGCTACCAAGACACCCTTCTAGTGCAAGCTAAAGCCAATAGTGATGCCGCAATACAAGGTTATCAAGCCAATACCAATGATTTTGAACAAGTCATCAAAGCATTAATGGATGAACAAGCACTCACGCTTGAATATCAGCAATTGCACTTTCAAAATTTAAAAACCTTAGCTCGCATTCGTTATTTTCAAGCATTATAGAGGCCGATATGAAAACATTACTTACCAGCTCAATTACATTAGCATTGGGTCTTGCTGCAGGTACTTGGTTTAGTACACAAGCAACAACGAATACAACTAACGCAGAACCAGAGATCCTGTATTGGGTAGCCCCAATGGATGCTAATTACCGCCGCGATAACCCCGGTAAATCACCGATGGGGATGGATTTAGTCCCCATTTATGCTAAAAAATCACAAACAACAGCAACGCAAAACACCGCAGCCCAAGAGCCGCTGTACTGGGTTGCACCGATGGATGCCAATTACCGCCACGATAAACCGGGCCAATCACCGATGGGAATGGATTTAATCCCAGTATACAAAGATGCCTCAACGGAAAACGATGCAGGCTTAGTGACAATTTCATCACGTGTAGAAAATAATTTAGGCGTACGAACACAAATGGCACAACGTCGCCCTTTCATTACGCAAATTAATACCGTAGGCATGTTGGAGTTTAATCAAGATTCGTTATGGCAAATTAATAGTCGTGTGTCTGGTTGGATAGATAAACTCTACATCAATAATACAGGTGAGTACGTCACAAAAGGCCAACCACTATTAACCTTATATTCTCCAGAGCTAATTAAAGCACAAGAAGAGTTACTCAACACACTCCGTATCGGCAATAAAACCCTCATCACATCAGCAAAACATCGTTTATCCGCATTAGGCATTAACCAAACACAGATTAAGCAGCTCACGCGTGCTAAAAAAGTGATCCAAAATGTCACTATATCAGCCCCAGAATCCGGTTATATAACCAAACTTGCGATCCGTGAAGGCGCTTATATCACGCCTTCAGCGCAGATAATAGAAGCGGGACTATTAACAGAAATATGGTTACAAGCCGAAATTTTTGAATCTCAAGCAGGTCAAGTACAAGTTGGTGACAAGGCTAAAATGCAAGTAGATAGTTTCCCTGGAAAAACCTGGTTAGGTGAAGTTGATTATATATACCCGGAATTAAATGCAGCAACCCGCACGCTGAAAGTCAGAATAAAAATAGCCAATCCTGATGAGCAATTAAAACCAAACATGTTTGCAACGTTAACGCTTAGCAGCCAACAGCAGACCAAAGCAATCCAGGTGCCACGTGAAGCTATCATCCGCTCAGGTACCTTGGACCGTATCGTACTAGCAAAAGGTAACGGCCAATATCAATCAATCAAAATCACTTTAGGCAGAGAGTCTGCAGGTTATGTTGAGGTTTTAGCCGGGCTTAAAGATGGCGATAACGTGGTTACTAGTGCGCAATTCTTGTTGGACTCAGAATCAAGCTTAACCGCAGATTTCAGCCGTATTGGTCCGCCAACAACAAGTAACAAGAACAGTATAGCAATAGATCACAGTGCAATGGCGGATATGGATCATAGCTCGATGAATATGGACAGCATGGACAATAAGGCGATATCAAAAACAACCACACCCGCAGTTCAAGGTAAAGATGATTTAGCTTGGTTAGACTTTGATGACGCAGGAGAGCTGTAATGATCAAAAAAATAATTGAATGGTCGATACACAATCGTGTCATGGTATTACTGGCTACTTTGATCGTCCTTATCTACGGTAGTTTTGTGATCAAAAATACCCCGATTGATGCCATCCCAGATCTCTCTGATGTACAGGTTATCATTAAAACCAGTTATCCAGGGCAAGCACCACAAGTTGTTGAAGATCAAGTCACCTACCCACTGACGACGGCGATGTTATCGGTGCCTGGCGCCAAAACAGTGCGCGGTTACTCTTTCTTTGGTGACTCTTATGTTTACGTTATCTTTGATGATGGTACTGACATGTACTGGGCTCGCTCGCGTGTTTTAGAATATTTATCGCAAGTGACTCCGAATCTACCCAGCACTGCAAAACCAGCACTGGGGCCTGATGCAACGGGTGTGGGTTGGGTATATTCGTACGCACTAACCGATACCAGTGGTAATCACGATCTAAGCCAACTTCGCAGTATTCAAGATTGGTTTTTAAAATATGAATTACAGACCGTACCCGGAGTATCGGAAGTCGCGACTGTCGGCGGTATGGTTAAGCAATATCAGATCAGTGTAAACCCAGATAAGCTACGCAGTTACCAGATCCCATTATCATTAATCACTAACGCGATTAAACGGGGTAATCAGGAAGCGGGAGCAAGCGTCATCGAAATGGCTGAAGCCGAATACATGGTGCGTGCGAATGGTTACATCAGCTCAATCGATGACTTAAAAAACATCCCCTTAAAACTCAGTAATACAGGTACACCATTATTATTAGGTGATGTCGCTGATATAGTCCTAGGCCCACAAATGCGTCGTGGCGTTTCCGAACTAAACGGTGAAGGTGAAGTCGTTGGTGGCATTATTGTCATGCGTTACAGTGAAAATGCCCGTGAAGTTATTGCTTCAGTCAAAGACAAACTACAAACATTACAAGCTTCACTACCAGAAGGTGTTGAAATTGTTCCTACCTATGACCGTTCAACATTAATCGATAATGCAGTCGAAAATCTTTACCGAAAGTTATTAGAAGAATTCCTTGTCGTTATTGTGGTTTGCGCATTATTCCTATTTCATATTCGTAGCTCATTAGTCGTATTAGTCAGTTTACCCATAGGTATTCTTGTTGCCTTCATTGTGATGTCATGGCAAGGAATCAATGCCAATATCATGTCACTAGGTGGGATCGCGATAGCTATTGGCGCTATGGTCGATGGAGCTATTGTGATGGTCGAAAACGTCCATAAACATATTGAGAAAACGCCTTTAACAGATAAGAATCGTTGGCAGGTCATCAGTAAAGCGGCTGCAGAAGTCGGGCCAGCATTATTCTTTTCCTTACTGATCATTACTTTCAGCTTTGTCCCCGTATTCGTACTGGAAGGCCAAGAAGGTAAAATGTTTGCCCCGCTCGCCTTTACTAAAACTTATGCGATGGCGGCATCAGCTGGACTCGCAGTCACCTTAGTACCGATTTTAATGGGCTACTTTATTCGCGGTAAGGTTTTACCTGAACATAAAAACCCAATCAACCGCGGTTTAATCGCATTATACCGTCCGGTATTGGCATTCTCTCTCAAAGCACCAGTACTGCTACTTTGTATCGTTATTGGCCTTGTTGCTGTCGGTTTTTATCCCGTCAATAAGATCGGTAGTGAATTTATTCCACCGCTTGATGAAGGTGACCTCATGTATATGCCAACCACCTACCCCGGCATCAGCATAGGTAAAGCCAGAGAGTTATTACAGCAAACCAATAAGTTAATCAAAACAGTGCCTGAAGTAGAACGCGTATGGGGTAAAGCAGGTCGCGCCGAAACCGCCACTGATGCAGCACCATTAACCATGATTGAAACGTTCATCACTTTAAAACCAAAAGCGCAGTGGCGAGAAGGAGTTACCTCTGAGAGTTTACGTCAAGAACTTGATAGATTAGTCCAATTTCCAGGCTTAACCAACGCTTGGGTAATGCCAATCAAAACCCGTATTGATATGTTAGCCACTGGTATCAAAACGCCGATTGGTATCAAGATCGCGGGTGAAAAGCTCATCGAAATTGAAAAGATCGGTAAACAGATAGAAAAAATCTTACTTAACGTACCTGGTACCGCATCCGCTTATGCTGAACGTGTTGTGGGCGGACGTTATGTGAAAATTGATATCGAGCGTGAAAAAGCGGCGCGCTATGGACTGAATATTGCGGATGTACAAGAAGTCATATCTACAGCCGTAGGTGGCGTTAACGTCACTCAAACCATTGAAGGATTGGAACGTTACCCGGTAAATATTCGTTACCCTCAGTCTTATCGAGACAGTATTGAGCAAATGAAATTATTGCCGCTGATAACACCACTTGGTGCAAGAATCGCCTTAAGTGATGTCGCAAATATCTATGTCGAAGACGGTGCACCTATGATAAAAACCGAAAATTCACGCCCTAATGGTTGGATTTATGTGGATATCGAAGGCCGAGATCTCGGCTCTTATGTGGTTGATGCCCAAAAAGCGGTAGCCGAACAATTAGTATTACCCGCTGGATATTCAATTTCCTGGTCAGGACAATACGAATATATGCAACGTGCTAAAGACACCCTATCCGTGGTGATCCCAGCAACGCTCGCAATTATCGTTCTGTTACTGTATCTCGCCTTTAGACGTGTGGGCGAAGTATTGCTGATCCTCGGAACACTGCCATTAGCCATGATTGGTGGTATCTGGTTATTATATTTACTCAACTACAATTTCTCGATCGCCGTCGGGGTTGGTTTTATCGCCCTGGCTGGTGTCTCAGTCGAAATAGGCGTCATCATGCTCGTTTATTTAAACCAATCGTTAGCAAGCGTACAAGCTGCGGGTAACTTCACTAAAGCTAAATTACAGCAAGCAGTTATGGATGGCGCAGGCTTACGTGTCCGTCCAATTATGATGACAGTGGCAACCGTGATCATCGGTTTAATCCCAATTATGTATGGTGACGGCACTGGTTCACAGGTAATGCAACGCATTGCCGCACCTATGATTGGTGGCATGGCATCAGCGATCATTCTGACACTATTAGTATTACCTGCGTCTTTCTACTTGTGGAAATCAATCACCTTAAAATCCCATATGATTGATGATCAAGATGTAATAAGCCCGAATAAATAAAATAAATATATTAAGGAAGCAAAATAATGTTTAAGAAAATTACAATAGCAATTGCACTTAGCACCGCCATCAGTTCACCGGTTTTTGCCCACGGCGATGAGGATGGTCACTGTAAAGATACCCAACTAGGCAGTGTCATGTCAGAGATGAGTGATGATTTAAAAGCCTATGTCAGCGCCTTTAAACGTGGTGATCAAGCCGCAATGCAAGTGCAGCTAACAAAATTACTGGCAAACAGTGCTAAAGCTAAAGATGAAATACCATTAAAACTACAGCAAGACACTCCCCCAATGGAAGGTATGGACCACGGCAATATGACTAATATGAAAGGGATGAATCATAGTACGCATATGCAACATATGGCTTATCAGCAAGGTATGGAAAAATTAACGCACCTTTTTAACCAGTTGCAAAAGGCAACATCAAAAGGTGAAGTTAAAACAGCCCTTGGCAGTATTAAACAATACATCAAAAAAAGTCATAAAGTATTCCGCCTTAATTGTGACTAGTTAATCGTCATTAATTTATTAAGCTGCAGTAGTACACGCTGCAGCCTAATAGCCCACAATATAAATCATTATCTTAACCCCCTTTATTTAGCTATCACACCAACGCCCTCTAAATAACGCGCTGTTTAGACCCAATTATCTATGTTATCGCATGCCTAAATAAGGCGTGTTTTTTACAAATAAGCCCACCTTAGATCAACCATTAACGAATTAAATCTGTTAATATTTAGCTAATCTAGTTAAATTTGGAAATAAAATGGCTACTGAAACTCTAAGAATTGCAACCCGTAAAAGCCCATTAGCAATGTGGCAAGCTGAATATGTAAAAGCACGCCTAGAAGCAATTCATCAAAACCTTACCGTTGAATTAATCCCAATGGTAACCAAGGGTGACATCATTTTAGATACGCCTTTAGCAAAAGTGGGTGGTAAAGGTCTTTTTGTAAAAGAACTAGAAATAGCAATGCTTGAAGATCGCGCCGATATCGCCGTGCATTCAATGAAAGATGTACCAGTTGAATTTCCAGAAGGGTTAGGCTTAGAAGTAATTTGTGAGCGTGAAGACCCACGCGATGCATTTGTTTCAAATACTTACCGCAAAATTGAAGAACTGCCACCAGGTGCAATCGTTGGTACATGTAGTTTACGCCGTCAATGCCAGTTGAGTGAGGCGCGTCCGGATCTAAAAATTATGGACTTACGTGGCAACGTAAATACACGTTTAAACAAACTCGATAATAAAAATTATGATGCAATAATTTTAGCTGCAGCCGGATTAAAACGTCTTGATATGGAATACCGTATTGCCAGCTACATTGAACCAGAACAAAGCCTACCAGCAGTAGGACAAGGTGCTGTTGGCATTGAATGTCGCACAACAGATGAACGTGTAAAAGCATTATTAGCGCCATTAAATGATGCCCTAACCAGTGATCGCGTGCTTGCCGAACGTGCAATGAACTTAGCCCTTGAAGGTGGTTGTCAGGTACCAATCGGTAGTTACGCACTAATCGACGGTGATGAATTATGGCTACGTGGACTGGTTGGAAAACCAGACGGCACTGAAGTAATTCGCGCAGAAATCCGTGGAGACCGTAAAAATGCACGCCAGCTAGGACTCACACTTGCAGATGAATTACTGGCGCAAGGTGCAAAAGAAATTTTAGCTGCTGTTTATAATAACGCAGACGCATGAAAATTAGGGCGCTAATCACTCGCCCACGCGTTAAAGGCGAGCAACTAGCTCGTCAAATTGAGGCAGCTAATGGGGCTGCCTTATGTTGTCCGTTTATCGATATATCCGCAGGACAGCAATTTAATAAAGTCAGTTCATTACTGGAAAAATTACAGCCTGGTGACTATATTATTGCCATAAGCGATAATGCTATAAATTATGCGAATCGCAGTTTAATACAAGAAAATAAAACTTGGCCACAGCATATAAATTACATTGCCGTAGGTCCAACAACAGCACTACGCTGGCAAAAATACGGTATCAATCACGCCAAAATACCCCAAACACATGATAGCGAAGGGGTGTTAAAACTACTTATTAATACGGCAGTAGAACACAAAAACATCGTTATTCTACGCGGTAATGGGGGCCGAGAGACAATGGCTGAAGATCTAATACAACGCTCGGCAAATGTGACCTATTGTGAAGTTTATCAACGTTCTTCCCCCGATTACGAACCTGAATTGTTGATTAATAAGTGGCAACAATTCGCCATTAATAGTGTTATTATCACTAGCGGTGAAATTCTGGGTAACCTAATAAAAACGATACCCTACACAGCGTTACCTTGGGTACTAAACTTACACTTTATTGTTCCTAGCCAACGAATAGCAGCACTTGCTCATGGGTTAGGAATAGAACACGTCACCATTGCTAGTGGTGCATCAAATAATTCATTATTTAATGCTGTTAAGCAATTGGATATGCAGATAGGAATAAGCTAAATGACAGACAAGAAAAAAAATAGTCAAAATGCCAATACTAAAACAACCAACAAAGGCATTGTTGATTCATCAGACACGATTACAACGGAAGGTAAGCCAGCAAGTAAAGCGGGCATTTTCACTGGTGCGGTTGCGATCCTGTTAACGCTAGGCCTTAGCGCAGGTCTCTATTATCATAGCCATCAGCAAAACCAGCTGCAGCAACAAGTGCTAACAAAACTACAAGCACAGTTGCAAGATCAAAAAGATACTCAACATTCATTACGTCAGCAGTTAAGCGAAGACAAAAAAGCTGTAGCCAACCAATTAAAGCAAACGACGCAACAGCTTAGCCAGATCCAAGACAGTGAAAAACTAACCACTTCACAACTCGAAACCGTACAATTAGCGGTCGCGAATCTTAAAATGCGCAATCCCAATGAATGGATGCTCGCAGAAGCGGAATACTTAATTCGTATCGCTGGCCGAAAAATAGCCCTAGAACAAGATGTTGATACTAGCTTAGCGTTATTATCATCTGCCAGTCGTCGTTTAACGCAATTAAATGATCCGAGCTTATTACCACTGCGCAAAGTGATTGAGCAAGATATTGCCACACTGACTAAATTACCGCGTATTGATCATGATGGTTTAGCACTGAAACTCTCGATTCAAGTAGAAGAAGTCGATAATCTCGTATTAGCAGGCTTTACTCGTCCTGATGTAGTGAAGACAGACAATACATTATCAAGTAATAGTTCAGACTGGAAAGCGAATCTCGCTAAGTCATGGCAATCTTTCAGCGATAATTTTATCACTATCCGTCGCCAAGATAATTCAGTTGACGCCCTATTATCACCACAAGCAGCTTGGTATTTAACTGAAAATTTAAAAACACAACTATTACAAGCTGAACTCGCAATATACCGTCAAGACCAGGCTAAATTTAAGCATGCACTGAAAACAGCAACAACTTGGATTAAGCGTTATTACGATGTAAACCAACCCGCAGCGAAAAGTATGCTAGCAAGTCTTGATACATTGAGTAAAGCAACTATTACCACAAAATATCCAGAAAAACTAAACAGTGCGGCACTGATCCAAACAACCATCAGAGATCGCAAAATCAACGAGTTAGCTAACAGTACTAGCACAAAATAAACGGAGGCAGATAAAATGGTTAGATTTATAGTATTAATCGCGCTGCTTCTTGCTGGTGCAATTGGTGCCCCATACTTAATGGGCAATAAAGGTTATGTAATGATTGCAGCTGGTGATTATGTCATTGATGCTACGGTCAGTAGTGCCGTCGTGATGATTATTGCTTTCTACTTTACTTTATTAAGCTTTGAAGCATTAATCAATAAACTGATTCACAGCCTAGGTTGGTTTAATCGCTATCATCAAGCTCGCGCTAAAATACAAACAGAAAAAGGGATCTTAGCATTAGCCAGTGGTGACTTTAAACAAGCTGAAACGTTAACCTTAAAAGCAGCCAAGAAAGCACAAGTCCCCGTGTTAAATTACCTTGCCGCTGCACAATCTGCACAAGGTCTTGGCAATGAAGAAAAACGTGATGAATATTTATTATTAGCACACAAGAATGCAGATAAAAACATCCTGGCAGTCGAGATAACGCAAGCTAAATTACAAATTGAACAACAGCAATTTGAACAAGCATTTGCATCACTATCCGCATTACATGATAAACATCCAAAGCATAAGGTTGTGCTAACGATGTTCAAAGCTGTCTGTATTGAAAGAAAAGAATGGGAACAATTACTCTCGCTTATTCCAACATTACAAAAACAAAAATTACTGACCTCTGGTGAAGCTGATGAACTACGTAAACACAGTCATTTCGAACATTTAGGAGAAGTAGCAAAACAACAAGGCAGCACTGGATTACTTGATACCTGGAGTTCACTACCAAAAGCACTTAAGCATGATGGGCGTTATCTAGCAGAAACAGTCAATCTATTAATGGGGCGTAACGACCACCAGTCAGCTTATCTGCTGATGATGGATGCATTAAGTAATGAGTTATATCCAGAGTTAATCAGCTTAACTCCCAAATTAAATATTAGTGATTACCATGCACTGATCGAGCGTCTTAAGCGTCTACAAAAGACCCGTGAAGGCTCCGGTTTATTAGCTGTATGCATTGGTCAGCTCATGGTAAAAGAAGGGCGCTGGAGCGAAGCGGTAGAAGAACTAAGTCAAGGCATAAGCCAATCACCATCGACCTCTGCATATACTGCATTAGCACACGCTTACGAAAAACTAGGCCTAGTTAATGATGCAAATGCAACGTACAAAAAAAGCTTAAGTTATCATCAGCAAACTTAGTCATATTCTTCTCAACTAAGCTAACCTGATATTTTAAATAATAAAAAGCCGTAACATCCGTTACGGCTTTTTTAATACGAGCACATTCATTATCAATTAAATGAATTCAAATGCATCGCCATATAAGTGTTCTTTAACGCCTAGTGGTGCAAAGTCAGTACGCGCAGCACCAGCCATTTCAAAACGACCAGCAATATAAACATCGCATGCAGCTAAATTAGCAACATCATCCATGACTACTTTATGCACCTGCCCAACTTTACCAGACCATTGCTCTGGAGCCGTTTCGACAACAGGAATAAAAGTCACCTGTGGATGCGCATCAGCTAATTCTTGTGCCAACGAAAATGCATATAAATGTGATGCTTCACGCGCACCCCAATATAATGAAATAGGACGTTGATTAACTTCTACCGCACGCTCTAGAATAGACTTAGTGTAAGAGAAGCCAGTACCGCCAGCAATCAATACTAAAGGACGCTCTGAGTCTTCCCTTAAACCAGCATTACCACCTGGAAGTTCAACTTCTATAGTACCTGACTTTAGTCTTTCCACTACTTGCATTGCATATGAATTTTGCTCTGATGCACCAATGTGTAATTCTAAAACATCATCATTACTTGGGTTTGAAGCAATAGAAAATGGGCGCTTGTCGTCTTCTGCCATGACTACCATTAGATATTGTCCAGCCTGGAACTCAACCTTCTGCTCTGGTTTTAGTTTCACGTTAAATACAGTATCTGTATACGACTCTAACAACGTCACTTCACACTTAATTCTTAACATACATTCCCTTTCAATCTCAATCTCTGACAAGCACGAATTTTTATGATCTAGCTCATTTATATCACAAAATCGCTAATTCGTCCCATAAATCATCGACTCGCTGCTTAACCTTCTCATCCATCACAATTGGTTCGCCCCATTCACGATCTGTCTCACCAGGCCATTTATTGGTTGCATCCATACCCATTTTAGAGCCAAGACCCGATACCGGTGATGCAAAATCGAGATAATCAATTGGCGTATGTTCAATCATTGTCGTATCGCGAGCGGGGTCCATACGGGTCGTAATAGCCCAAATAACATCATTCCAATCACGCGCATTAATATCATCATCACAAACGATAACAAATTTGGTATACATGAACTGACGTAAGAATGACCACACTCCCAGCATCACGCGCTTTGCATGACCAGGATATTGTTTCTTAATTGTCACTACCGCCATACGATAAGAGCAACCTTCTGGCGGTAAATAAAAATCAACAATTTCAGGATATTGCTTTTGTAAAATCGGTACAAAGACTTCGTTTAGCGCCACACCCAATACAGCAGGTTCATCTGCAGGGCGACCTGTATAGGTAGAATGATAAATGGCATTTTTACGCATCGTAATGTGCGTCACCGTAAATACAGGAAAAGAGTCAGTCTCGTTATAGTAACCGGTATGATCACCATAAGGGCCTTCCTCTGCCATCTCGCCCGGCGCGATATAACCTTCTAAGATAATTTCAGCACCTGCAGGCACTTCAAGGTCATTAGAAATAGATTTAACGACTTCAGTACGACTACCACGTAATAAACCTGCAAAAGCATATTCCGATAACGTATCTGGTACAGGCGTTACGGCACCTAAAATTGTCGCAGGATCAGCACCTAGTGCCACAGATACAGGGTAGTTTTCACCCGGGTTTAGTTCTTGAAATTCTTTAAAATCCAGAGCACCACCACGATGAGATAACCAACGCATAATTAATTTGTTTTTACTCAGTACTTGCTGACGATAAATACCTAAATTCTGACGTTTTTTATAAGGACCTTGGGTGATCGTTAAACCCCAAGTAATTAATGGGGCAACGTCTCCCGGCCAGCAATGCTGAATAGGGATCTGACTTAAATCAACATCATCACCTGTTAACACTATTTCTTGGCAGGGTGCTTTACGCAGCCTTTTGGTGGGCATATTCAGTACCTGTTTAAATATCGGTACTTTTTCCATTAACTCTTTAAAACCTTTCGGTGGCTCAGGTTCTTTTAAATAGGATAACCATTCACCCACTTCACGCAGTTCACTGACACTTTCACGACCCATCCCCATCGCAACGCGATCGGGTGTACCAAACAGGTTACCCAATACCGGCATAGTATGGCCTTTCGGATTTTCAAATAATAATGCCGGACCGCCTGCTTTTAATGTGCGATCGCAAATTTCCGTCATTTCCAAATACGGGTCAATTTCTTGATGAATACGTTTTAATTCGCCTTTGCTTTCAAGTAAGGCAATAAAGTCTCTCAGATCTTTATATTTCATAAACAATTCCACGCTATTTTTTGAAAAAAAAACGCCACACATTTGTTATAAAAACAAAATGTATGGCGTTTATTTTAAATATTAATCACAGACAGTTAACTTAAGCGATTATGATTTTTGCTTCTTCATTGCTTCGAAGAATTGATCATTCGTTTTCGTCATAGCCAGTTTATCAATCAGGAATTCCATCGCATCAATCTCACCCATTGGGTGCACGATTTTACGTAGGATCCACATTTTCTGTAGCTCAGCTTTATCTGCTAACAGTTCTTCACGACGCGTACCTGAACGAGTGAAGTCAATCGCAGGATAAACACGACGTTCTGCAATTTTACGATTAAGGTGTAACTCTTGGTTACCAGTACCTTTAAATTCTTCGTAAATTACTTCATCCATTTTCGAACCAGTATCAATCAATGCTGTTGCGATAATAGTTAAAGAACCACCTTCTTCAACATTACGTGCAGCACCGAAGAAACGCTTCGGACGGTGTAAAGCGTTTGCATCAACACCACCAGATAAAATCTTACCTGATGACGGTGTCACTGTATTGTAAGCACGTGCTAGACGCGTTACAGAATCAAGTAAGATGATCACGTCTTTCTTGTGCTCGACAAGACGTTTCGCTTTTTCGATCATCATTTCCGCAACTTGCACATGTCGGTTAGCAGGTTCATCAAATGTTGAAGCAATTACTTCACCACGAACCAAACGCTGCATCTCTGTTACTTCTTCCGGACGTTCATCGATAAGCAGAACCATCAATGTCGCGTCAGGATGATTTAACGCAATTGAAGAGGCAATGTTTTGTAATAGCATTGTTTTACCAGCTTTCGGTGGTGCCACAATTAAACCACGTTGACCTTTACCAATCGGTGCACTTAAATCAAGAATACGCGAAGTGATATCTTCGGTACTGCCATTACCACGTTCTAAACGAAGACGTTCATTTGGATGGATTGGAGTAAGGTTTTCAAAGAGGATTTTATTACGAGAGTTTTCAGGGCGGTCAAAGTTAACTTGGTCAATCTTTAACAAGGCAAAATATCGTTCGCCATCTTTTGGCGGGCGGATTTTACCACCAACGGTATCACCCGTTCGCAAGTTAAAGCGACGGATCTGACTTGGCGAGACATAAATATCATCAGGGCCGGCAAGATAAGAGCTGTCTGCTGAACGCAAGAAACCAAAGCCATCCTGCAAAATCTCTAAAACACCATTACCAAAAATGTCTTCACCGCTTTTTGCGTGAGCTTTTAAGATAGAAAAAATGATGTCTTGTTTTCTTAAGCGAGCCAGATTTTCTAGACCCATAGATTCGCCCAGTTTTACAAGTTCAGAAACTGGTGTGTTTTTTAATTCGGTTAAATTCATAATGATGAGTTCGAGCTTATGCAACCTTTGCGTAACGGAATGTCAACCAAGGATAAAGTATTTGAATCAATGATCGAGTGTGTGAGTCATTAACTAAGTAATGAATCGATAATTTGAGTTATTGAATCAATGATTGGATCATTGATTATGATGCCTGGTTCGGCACGTAGAACAATAAACGAACAACGAAAGTAGCATTTATAATTTTATTCGTCCACTGAATAATAGCATATTGACGAGATTAAAAAACAAAATCTCGTCAATATTTTACATGCTACAGGTTTTCGTCTAGAAAACTTTGAAGTTGCGCTTTTGATAATGCGCCAACTTTAGTTGCCGCAACTGCACCGTTTTTAAATAACAATAAAGTCGGGATACCACGGATACCAAATTTAGGTGGTGTACCTGAATTTTGATCGATATTTAATTTACCGATAGTTACTTTACCTGCGTACTCTTCAGCAACTTCGCTTAAGATCGGCGCGATCATTTTGCAAGGTCCACACCACTCAGCCCAGAAATCAACTAGTACAGGTAATTCTGAATTTAACACATCCATATCGAAAGCAGCATCGGTTAGCTGAATAATTTTGTCGCTCATTTATAACTCCAATAAAAAATAATTTTGTTACTACATATATGTGGCACTCATTGCCCTATTTCAATAGATTTAAGTTCTTAATGCAAGCTTAACCTGATATGCTAAATAAATGAGCAAAAAACATCTTACAGAACATAAGTTCTCCCAGTTTGGCCTTAATGCCGACGTACTTGCTGGGTTAGAAGCTTCAGGCTTCGAATATTGTACACCAATTCAAGCACTTAGCTTGCCATTTGCCATCCAAGGTAAAGATGTAGCCGGTCAAGCACAGACTGGTACAGGCAAAACTATCGCATTTTTGGCCGCTATTTTTCATCATTTATTGAAAACAAAACCAGCCGAAGATCGTCCAAAAAATAAGCCCCGCGCTATTATCTTAGCGCCAACACGCGAACTTGCAATTCAAATTCATAAAGATGCGTTACCTATTGCCAAAACAACTGGCCTTAAAATGGGTCTTGTTTATGGTGGTGAAAGCTACGATATTCAACGTGAAAACCTTGAAAAAGGCGTTGATATCATCATCGGTACTGTGGGTCGTATCATTGATTTTGAAAAACAAAAAACAATGGATTTATCAGGTGTTGAAGCATTAGTATTAGATGAAGCTGATCGTATGCTAGATCAAGGCTTCATTAAAGATATTCGTTATCTGATGCGTAAAATGCCAGAACCAAAACAGCGCCTAAACTTACTGTTTTCAGCAACCTTTACTTGGGATATTCGTGAATTAGCTTATCAGCACATGAACGAACCAGAAGAAGTAACTGTTGAAGCAGAGAAAGTAACAGGTAGCAGTATTACTCAAGAGCTATTTCACCCATCAAATGATGACAAAATGGCATTATTACAAACGTTAATTGAAGAAGAATGGCCAGAACGTGCCATTGTATTTGCCAATACTAAACATAAATGTGAAGAAATCTGGGGCCACTTGGCAGCAGATAAACATCGCGTTGGTTTATTAACAGGTGATATCCCTCAGAAAAAACGTAACAGTATTCTAGAACAATTCACCCAAGGTAAATTAGACATTCTTGTCGCGACGGACGTTGCAGCACGTGGTCTACATATTCCAGCTGTAAGTCATGTATTTAACTACGATTTACCCGATAATTGTGGTGATTACGTACACCGTATTGGCCGTACCGGTCGTGCTGGTGCAGAAGGTCATTCAATTAGTTTCGCTTGTGAAAAATACATTTATAATTTACCCGCGATTGAAGAATACATTGAACATACGATCCCTGTTTGTCATTACGATAAAACAGCGCTATTAACTGACTTACCACGACCGATCCACACTAAACGTGCTCGTCCAGGTAATTCAAGATCAATGAATGATCGTAACAAAACGCGTCGTACTGGCCAACGTCAGCATAATACGCATAACAAAACCCATTAATTAAATAGTTTGTTTATAGATAAAGTGATTAGTGTGAGTAAAAAAAGTTCGTCAAATTTATATGCCGTAATTGACCTCGGTTCAAACAGCTTTCATATGCTGGTCGTTCGTGAAGTTAACAATAGCCTACAAACTGTTGCTAAAGTGAAGCGTAAAGTAAGACTTGCTGCTGGCCTTGATGCAGAAAATAACCTCAACCAAGCAGCACTTCTGCGCGGTTGGGATTGTTTAAGTTTGTTTGCTGAGCAGCTACAAGACATTCCTGCCGAGAACATTCGGATTGTTGGTACTGCTACATTGCGCTTAGCAAAAAATGTAGCTGTATTTCTTGCTACGGCAGAAAAAATATTGGCACATCCGGTAAACATTATTTCCGGTGAACAAGAAGCTGCACTTATCTACAAAGGCGTTGCCTATACCAGCAGTGGCCAAGGCAATCGTTTAGTGGTCGATATCGGTGGCGCAAGTACTGAACTCATTATTGGTGAACAAGCACAAGCAAAACTACTTTATAGCTTTAAGATGGGCTGTGTTACTTGGTTAAATAACTATTTTGCTGATGGTAAGCTTAATCAACATAACTTTACGCAAGCAATTAATGCGGCAAAAGCAGTTTTGACCCCTCAACTAGAAAAGTATTTAACCATTGGTTGGAATACGTGTATAGGTGCTTCTGGTACGATCCAAGCGCTACAAGAAATTATGGTCGCACAAGGTGAGAACGAACAGATAACCTTGACGAAATTACACTGTATCCAACAGCAAGCAATTGCCTGTGGTGATATTGAAAACCTTAACATCAAAGGCTTAGCAGCTGATAGAAAACCCGTATTTACAAGCGGTTTAGCCATTCTTACCGCGCTATTTGAAAGCCTAGAAATCAACAATATGTTTTTAGCTGGCGGTGCGTTAAGAGAAGGCGTTATTTACGAAATGACTGGGCTGCGTGCAAGTCACAATGTACGTCAACAAACAGTAAATAACTTAATGGTAAAACATCAACTGGATCTGGGACAAGCCGAACGCGTTAAAAGTACAGCGTTAGAAGCATTTGACCAACTAAAAATAACGATTTCAGAAGGCGATACCCAAGCAGGACCTTTACTTGCTTATGTCAGCTCTCTACACGAGATCGGCTTATCAATTGATTATAAGAAAGCGCCACAACACGCGGCTTATATTATCGATAACACAGATATGCTTGGTTTTACCAAAGCGCAGAAGCAATTATTGTCGGCGTTATTAATTAACCAGCGCGATGAATTAAATTTGTCTTTGTTAGCACAACAATCAGCAATCAGTTACGCAAGTGCATTGCTGCTTTGTCGTATCTTAAGGGTATCATACACACTAGCCTTACGACGTACTGATGGTACAATCCCAGAGTTTTCATTTACTCTCGCTGAAGAAAATACATTAACCATCACCTTGCCAACACAATGGTTAGCGCGGCATCCATTACGTGCAGCCGCATTAGCATCTGAGTTAGAATTACAAGCTAAGCATAATTTAGTGTTACAAGTTCAAGAAAAATAATAGACAATCAGAAAGTAAAAACCGAGTCGCATGCTCGGTTTTTTATTGCCGTAAAATAATTATACGTTATTTTCTTTAAGCCATATCGCTACGCGTTTCGCAAAATATGTCAGAACACCGTCAGCACCAGCACGTTTAAAGCATAATAATGATTCTAGAACACATTCTTGTTCTTTCAACCAACCATTTTGAATTGCAGCCATGTGCATTGCATACTCCCCACTCACTTGATAAGCAAACGTTGGTACGCCAAATTCATCTTTAACACGACGTACGATATCCAGATAAGGCATACCCGGCTTCACCATCACCATATCAGCACCTTCCTCGATGTCCATCGCTACTTCATGTAACGCTTCATCTGAGTTTGCCGGATCCATTTGGTAAGTAACCTTACTGCCACCTTTTAGATTGCTCGCAGAACCCACCGCATCACGGAAAGGTCCGTAGTAATTAGATGCATATTTTGCAGAGTAAGCCATGATTTGCGTATTTACATGACCCGCCTTTTCTAACGCTTCACGGATAGCGCCTATACGGCCATCCATCATATCTGAAGGGGCAACAATATCGGCACCCGCAGCAGCATGAGAAAGCGCCTGTTTTACTAAGATCTCAGTGGTAATATCGTTAAGAATATAACCCGAGTCATCAATGATACCGTCTTGGCCATGTGTGGTGAACGGGTCCAATGCCACATCAGTCATCACACCAAGGTCTGGAAATGATGATTTTAATGCACGTACTGCTTTTTGTGCTAAGCCATCAGCGTTATACGCTTCTTCAGCAAGTAAGCTTTTTTGTTCTAATGGGGTAACCGGGAAGATAGCAATCATCGGAATGCCTAACGCAACCAATTCAGCCGCCTCTTCGAGTAACAAATCAATCGATAAGCGCTCAACACCCGGCATTGATGCGATCGCTTCACGACGACCTGTACCTTCAAGTACAAACATAGGGTAGATAAGATCATTAACTGTTAATTGATGCTCAGCAACTAAACGACGAGAAAAATCATTTTTACGATTACGACGAGGGCGACGGTTTGGGAAGCCACCTAGAATAGTTTTACTCACGATATCTCCTTGCGAGGTAGGAATGCGAATTGGGAAACCAAGTACGCTTTGTACTTGGCTAGATAGTCATCTTACCGCGTGAGTAAATGAATATCAGCACCTTGTACTGAAATAGCATCAACAATTACATTAATTGACGAATTAATAGCAGCCTTTTGATCTATCTCAGGTAGCGCATACACATAAGTCGCCGTTGATAGTAAGAAACTCTCACATGTCGTTAAAAGGTATGGTATCGGTAAGTCTTTAATTATACCGTTATGAATACCCGTATTAAGTAATTGCGTAAAGAAGCCTAATACCTCTTCCCAAATAGCCAATTGGATCTTTTTATCAAAATACAAAGAATGGCTACAAAGTAAGATAAACGCCATTTTTTGTGGGTGATTAACTAGCCAGTGAACACCGTTAACCCAGATATCAGTTAATCGAGATTCTGCATGATGATCATTCGGCTGCAATAAAGCCTGAGCAAATTCTTTTTTAACCTCAAGATACAAGGCTTCGATTAATGCTTCTTTCGTGGCAAAGTGATGAAACAAGGTTCCCGTTGCAACTTTTGCTTCACGTGCAATCGCCGCCGTCGTCGTACCATGAAAACCATTGACCGTGAACAACGCTAACGCGGCATCCAAGATCAATGTTTTTTTAGATTTAGTCATATTATCTCAAGAAAAATTTCAAAATGATTTTTTGTATCAAACTCCCATACGGTGCATAAATAAAGCGCGTAGAATGGAATTTACCTTGTTTCAATATTGTTTTTGATTTTGAAAAAGTACGGAACCCTTCGATACCATGGTACTGTCCCATACCTGATGGGCCAACACCACCAAATGGGGCATCGTCAGCAGCAAAGTGCATGATTGTATCATTGATCGCGACACCACCGGAAATCGTCTCACGTATAATTTTTTTCTGAATATCACTATCAAAACTCATGATATATAACGCTAATGGGTGTGGACGCGCTTTAATATATCGAATCGCATCATCAATCGAATCATAAGGTAAAATAGGTAGTAATGGACCAAATATTTCATCCTGCATTAGCTGCATATCGTCACTCACATCTAACAATAAATGCGGTAACATACGGTGTCTTTGATCATCAAGACTGCAACCATCTTGCATTGTTTCAACCTTAGCCCCCTTTTGCTGTGCATCTTCTAGCCATGATTTAAGACGAGCATACTGGCGAGCATCAACAATATTAGTATAATCATCATTTTGCATTGCAGTAGGGTAACGACGATTAAACTCATTACGATATTCTTTAACAAACTCCATAACTTTTGCACGCGGGCAAAGAATATAATCAGGTGCAATGCAGATCTGGCCAGCATTCAGGCTTTTTCCTAACAAAATACGATTAACCGCCATTTTAATATCAATATCAGGGGCAACCACCACAGGTGATTTACCACCAAGTTCAAGCGTCACTGGCGTTAGGTTATCCGCAGCAGCACGCATTACATGCTTACCTACAACAGTTGAACCTGTAAATAATAAGTGATCAAAAGGCAGCTTAGTAAACGCTGCAGACAAGGCCATTTCACCTTCAACAATACAAACATCTTTACTATCAAATACCGAAGTAATGATCTGCTTTAGTACTTGATTAGTTTTCGGAGTGAATTCCGACATTTTAAGCATCGCACGATTACCAGCTGCAATACTGGTAATCAGAGGCATAACGGCAAGATTAATCGGGAAGTTCCAAGGTACGACAATACCAACGACACCAACAGGTTGATAATGGACCGTCACACTTGCTGGTGCTAACAACAAACCAGGGCTACGTCGCGTCGGCTTCATCCACTTAGCTAAACGCGCCAAAGTATAATTAAATTGTGCCGTCGTCGGTAAAATATCAGCATACAAAGTATCGTGACGAGAACGGTGACCATAATCTTCTGAAACAGCCGTCACTAATGCTTCTTTGTTTGCCAAGAAAGCGGCTTTAAATAATATTAAGCGTTTCTTACGCTCAGCCATATCCCATTCTGGTTGGGTTAAATAAGCTTCTTTTTGCGTTGCAAAGATCTGTTCCATTTCTACAATATCATCGATACTATCGCTATCATTCGTTCTGATTGTCGCTACACTCATAATTTTCATGCCTCAATATAAAAACCGACTAGTTAGTCAATCAAAATAGACTGGTTAGTCGGTTTTGTCTAGTCTTCGATACAGGAAGTATTAACTAAGCAATATAAAGTGATAGTGGTCACAGCTTAGGTAACCTAAAGAACTGTTCAGTCACCTGTAAACTGCGACGCAATAATAGCTCAACATCCTCATTACGCGCGGTAGCAATCGTTTGTGCAACATGCGGGAGATAACAAGGTTCATTACGACGTGATTTAGGTTTTGGTTTCAAATTTCTCGGTAATAAATACGGCGCATCCGTTTCTAACATTAACCGATCAGCAGGGATATCTCGTACCAACTGGTATAATTCCGACCCACGACGTTCATCACAGATCCAGCCAGTAATGCCAATATGTAAATCCAATTCTAAACACGCAGCCAAATCACTCGCAGAACCAGTAAAACAGTGTAATACAGCTGCAGGTAACGCTGAACGATAGTCTTTTAAGATTGCGATAAAACGTTCGTTAGCATCGCGTTCATGCATGAAAACTGGCATATTTAATTCGGCAGCAAGCTCTAGCTGCTTTGCAAATGCGGCTTCTTGCATCGCGCGAGGAGAAAAATCACGGTTGAAGTCCAAACCACATTCACCAATAGCGACGACACTGTCATATTGAGCAAGGGCTTTAATTTGCTGCCAGCTATCATCTGTAGCATGTCGAGCATCGTGCGGGTGAATTCCTGCTGTTGCATAAAGTTGTTGTGGGTAGTCTTGAGTAAGTTGATAAGCTAACTGGCTTTCGGTGATATCCGTGCCAGTAACAATTAAACGACGCACCCCTTGGGCAGAGGCGCGTTCAATAACATCAGGTAAATCTTTGTGAAAAGCAGCGTTTGTTAAATTAACGCCTATATCAATCAGTTCCTGCTTCTTCATCTTTTGTCTCGTCCTGTTTAACGTAAAAACGAGAAAATAATAAACCTAACTCAAACAATAGCAACATAGGTATCGCTAATAATGTTTGTGAAATAATATCTGGCGGTGTTAATAACATCCCCATAATAAATGCCGCAACGACAATATAAGGTCGTTTTTGGCGTAAACTTTCAGGTGTGGTTGCACCAGTCCAGCATAATACTAATGTGGCAATGGGAATCTCAAATGCGAGACCAAACGCAAAAAATATCTTCAATACAAAATCAAGATAACTACTAATATCAGGCGCAAATGTTACCCCTTCTGGCGCAGCTGCCGCAAAGAACTCGAAAGCTAAAGGAAACACAACGAAATAAGAAAAAGCAATGCCAAGATAAAAGAGTAAAGCACTACTTATCACCAATGGCGCGATCAATTTCTTCTCGTGTTTATATAAACCTGGCGCGATAAAAGCCCAAACTTGATATAAAACCCAAGGAATGGCAATAAATGAAGAAGCAACCAGTGTTAACTTTATTGGAGTAAAAAAAGGTGTTGCGACATCTGTTGCAATCATACTTGTACCAGTAGGTAATTGCGCAATCAGTGGCGCTGATATCAACTGATAAATATCATTAGCAAAATACACTAATGAAATAAAAACTAAGATAATTGCGGCACTCGCACGCAATAACCTGTCTCTCAGTTCGATTAAATGGGCAATCAAAGGCTGAGTATTTGGATCTGCTGCCATTTATTTTTTATCCTGTTCAATTACCTGCTCTGCTACTTTAGGTACTTGGTCAACACTCGGCGTAGATGTTGACGTCGATTTATCATCCGCATAAGGACGCGTCACCGACGCTGCAGCATCACGTAAAGAGTCAATAGAGCTTTGCAAATCAGGACTTATATTATTCATTCCTTGCTGCTCCGCTTTTTTTAAATTGTCATGCATTTCTTGAATTTTCAATTCATGTGACAATTCCTCTTTCACAGAATTAGCGGCACCCTTGATGGTTTTCACCCAGGTGCTCACAGTTCTGATCGCGACAGGTAAACGCTCAGGCCCTAATACTAATAGGCCCAGCACTGAAATAACCACAATTTCCCAAAATCCGATATCAAACATAAATTATGCCTGTTCTTTATCTTTTTTCGTTTCTTTGCTTACATCTGTTTTTGCTGCAGTAGTTTCTTCTAATACTTTATTGTCTTCTTTCGTATCTTTAGGCTCGTCACTCATGGCTTTTTTGAAGCCTTTAACTGCCGCACCTAGATCACCACCAACATTACGTAACTTCTTAGTTCCAAACAACAAAAGAATAATTACAGCAATGATAATTAACTGAGTAACACTAATTCCGCCCATGATAAAACCTTATTTTATATAATTGAATACGTTATTGTTAACGTCGATCAGTATACAGTATATAAGCTACACATTTACTACACTCTGATCTACGATAAATTTTTTTCGCTTAACTCATTTTGTTGTACAAGCTACTTAAGCTTACACCAGCCTACGATTAACAGCCCTGAGCCAATACTGGCTAACGTAGTTGCTAGCGAAGTGGTATCAGGATTGTACACGATCGCCGCACAAATCATAAGTACACCACCACAGCTCAATAAATAACGGCCTTTATTTGCGTACGCTTGCTGCTGAGTAAACCGCTCTGCTTGGGTAAACAATGTATCTAATTTAGCTTGCTGCTTCGTCGCTTTCGTGAGTGTATCAAATACCAACTCAGGCAGTTCTGGTAACTTTTCAGCCCAAAACGGCGCACGTTGTTTTACTGCAGAAAAGACTGCTTGCGGCCCCATCTGTTCTTTAACCCAATTCTCAAGAAATGGCTTAGCCGTATCCCATAAGTCTAGTTGAGGATAGAGCTGACGACCTAATCCCTCAATGTACAATAATGTCTTTTGCAATAATACTAATTGTGGTTGTACTGTCATATCAAACTTACGTGCAGTAGCAAATAAATTAACTAGTACATGACCAAAAGAAATTTCAGCTAATGGTTTTTCAAAAATAGGATCACACACAGTTCGGATCGCAAATTCAAAATCATTGACATCAACATAGGATGGTACCCAACCAGAATCAACGTGTAACTCTGCGACTTTACGGTAATCGCGATGAAAAAAGGCTAACAGATTCTCCGCTAAGTAACGCTTGTCTTCACGATTTAAAGTACCAACAATACCGCAATCAATCCCAATCCAGCGAGGATCTTCAGGCGTTTCATAAGAAACAAAAACATTACCTGGATGCATATCAGCATGGAAAAAACTGTCGCGGAAAACTTGGGTAAAGAAGGTTTCAACACCTCGCTCAGCCAAGAGTTTCATATTGGTACCCTGAGCTTCCAGCGCAGCAATATCGGATACCGGTATACCATAAATACGTTCCATCACAATCATATTTTTATGACTGAAATCAGGGTATATCTCTGGCACATACAATTCTTTAGAATCAAGGAAATTTCGACGTAATTGGATTGCATTCGCCGCTTCACGCTCTAAATTCAATTCATCAAGAATCGTTTTTTCATAATCGAGAACCACTTCCAGTGGTCTTAAACGTGTAACCTCAGGAACTAACTTCAGTAATACTTTCGATAGTCGTTTCATCAACTGAGTATCGGCACGAATAATCGGTTCTATATCAGGTCGAATTATTTTAATAACAACGTCTTCACCATTACTTTTTAACTTAGCAGTGTGCACTTGTGCGATAGATGCAGATGCTAACGGCACCGGATCAAAATTATCAAACACATCATCAATGGATTGACCAAGCGCAGATTCAATCTGCTGCATAGCTAATTGACTATCGAATGGTGGCACTTGATCTTGCAACATAGCCAATTGCTCAGCAAACTCTTGCGGTAATAGATCTCGACGCGTTGATAACATCTGACCAAATTTAATAAAAACAGGACCGAGTTGCTGCAATGCTAGTTTGATACGTTCTGCAGGTGATTTTTCTGAATGTTGATTTTTGATCCAAAAAATAGATTTTCTAAATAACCGTGCTGATAACGGCTGCAATTGCGCAGGTAACAACTCATCAATACCGTATTCCAAAACAACTTTTTGGATATGATAAAATCGCTTTAGCTCAACTAATGTCATTTATACATCTTCCTTACGTGACAATAATGCCAAACGCATTTCAAACTGCTTACATTGTTGTTCTAACTCACTTACTTCATCACAAAAATTAGCAATCTCTAAAGCGCCTGGTGCTAAACGTATTTCTTCAATTAAATATTCTGCAATATTATGACGTGCGATCATCATATTATTTTGCAACCAAGTTTGGCTCGACTTTGCGCCTTGCAGTAACTTGTGTGCAGCAACATCACCTGTGTAACGAGATAAATGCTCTTCCCAATCAATATCTAATTCTTTTAAGATAATGCTAAATTTGCTTGCTACCATAGGATCGCCGCTCATATCCAATTCACCTTCTTTAATCAAAGCAGTAAATTGTGAACTATCTTGTAATCGAGAAAGGCTCGATAACTTTATATCCATACAGCAATCTGCATCGCCATCGAACTTGGCTAACACATCAATCTGAGATGAAAAAATAAAATAAAGTGGTTTTGGTAGTTCAGCAATATTTACCTGTAGCACTTTACCTTTTAGCGACGCGATCTTATCTACGGTATTTGTATCTGCTTTTAATAATTGATTCAATAATGTTTCAATTCCCGCAGTAACTAGCATTTCGATTGGCATGAGTATTCCTTAGAATTTGTAACCGCGATGCAGAGCAACAATACCACCAGTCAAGTTATGATATTCTACACTTTCAAAGCCAACAGTTTCCATCATACCCTTTAATGTTTCTTGATTTGGATGCATACGAATTGATTCTGCTAGATATTGGTAACTATCACCATCATCAGCAATTAACTCACCCATTTTAGGTAAAATATTAAATGAATAAAAATCATAAATTTTATTTAATGCTTCAGAATCTGGTTTTGAGAATTCAAGAACTAATAAACGACCACCAGGTTTTAATACACGGAACATCGATGCTAGCGCTTTATCTTTATCAGTTACGTTACGTAAACCAAATGCAATCGTGATCAGGTCGAAATGATTATCAGGAAAAGGCAGTTCTTCAGCATTTGCTTGCACGTAAGTCACGTTACCAACAATCCCACGATCACGTAATTTAGCACGACCAACTTTTAGCATTGAATCATTAATGTCAGCAAGCGTTACTGCACCTGTGTCTCCAACAATACGCGAAAACTTAGCAGTTAAATCACCTGTACCACCGGCAAGATCTAAAACTTTATGGCCAGGTCTTACACCACTGCAATCAATCGTAAAACGTTTCCACAGACGATGAATTCCCATAGACATGAGGTCATTCATTACATCATATTTAGCCGCTACTGAATGAAACACACTCGCAACCATATCGACCTTTTGGTCTGACTCTACAGTTTTATAGCCAAAATGAGTGGTGTTATTTGATTTATCTGTCATCGAGCTGTCCTTAATATCAGTTTAAGCGGATAGTTTACTGCAACTCAGACCCAACTGAAACGAAACAAAGCATTTAATCTATAAAAGGTAAAAAAATACCACATAGAATAAGTTATCATAAGAAAATCCAGTATTCAGTGTGATAAATCGCTTATCTTTTATCAAGAGTCTAACAAGAATCTGGGATGGAGAAGTACAGATAAATACCGAGAGCATTTCCAGTCCAACTGAATACTACACATAATAACAAGCGATCCGTACAATCTGCTCGGTACTTTATCTCTGAATTTCAGGATTTCATTGTTTGTTAACGGTGTGGAGGGGACTCGAAGCCTTCGGTAGCGTGATAGGCCGCTTATCTTTTTATAAAGAGTCTAACCAACTGAGTACTACTCATAAGAACAAAGGATCCCCACAGTCTGTACGGTACTTTATCACTGAATTTCAGGCACAAAAA
>NZ_FPLG01000150.1:0-1373 GCF_900120065.1 Moritella viscosa | reverse complement strand
GAACGACCTAGCCGAAAGGCAAACATAATAAGGATAATGGCATTAACATTACAGTTGGAGATATTAAATTTATGGTACAACTAGCTAGTTAATTGATAAATAACAGGTCTGTTGTTTATCTCGATTAAGCTCGTCTTGGCTTTAACCCCAAGACGAAGTATCCACTAAGATCAAACTCGTTATTTACTATATAAAGAAGGGCTTGGGCTTGCTCAACACTCGAATAAGGTGTCGGCTGCGCGACACCTATTCTTATATGTTATATTTTTAGTTTCTATACGGAATTTCAGATATTGAGACTTGAGTGTCTTTTAAACCGTTTGCTTTAAGAAGTGCATTGATTGAACTTCTGCAAAGGTTTTTATTTGGATTAGGACCAACTTTAATAGAAGTAACTATCTTATCTGGCTCTATATTCATTTTTTTAATCGGTTTTAAGTAGGTATCTTTGGGTACAAACTCAATGTTATCGCGAGTAAAGCAAACAAGTCGCCATTCTTTTTCTTCGCTAAATGACGTATCCTTTATAATAGAACAAGCTGCACTTAAGTGACTTATGAGCTGAGTGCCAGCTTCATTGATTGCATCCCAATGTGGTAATTCGCTAGGATTCAAGCATAAAGCCTTATCAAATTGACCTTTTTCTTCCGTATGACTAAATTTATTAATAGCCAAGTCGAAAAGGTGCTCAATATATTTTCTTTGTTCTTCAAGTGTGTATAGACATGGTAATAATTGGAAACTGTCTTTTAAGCCTAAAGAGCTGAAACCAACGTTAACACCAATACCGTTTTTAGTGTAACCACGCCACTGACTTAATAAATCACCTTCTTCAGTTAATGAGAAAGAAAAAGGAGGACTTTCTTTCAGTAGCTTTTCAATATTATTAAGACTAGATAGAAAAACACCAAATTGAGATGATCCATATTTAATTTTTTGCTCTTCTAGGCAAGTATTAAATAAATCTATTCCTAACTGATACTCTTTTTCATCATTAAGAAAAAACAGATCTCCCATCCATATCTGTTTATTAGCAATTAGACCATTAAGACCTGTAAAATCTGAATAATGAAATAGCTCCTCAGGTGGAGTTCTACCTACTACATGCATAATATGATTCATAAGACTTCCATATGGGGAAAGTTAACAGATAAAATATAACATATTGTATAATACGACTCTCGATTCCCCAAATTCATTCACCTCAATAAAAGTAGATTAATCAATTGAAAAATAAGATTATACTTCAAATTTATTAATTACATGTTTATGGGAAAACGAGCCGTCCTGTAAATTATTTATTTAGTCTTATAAGTTATATACAAGGCTAGCTATGTAATTGAGTATATTGATATTAATTCTAGGCTACAAGA
>NZ_FPLG01000022.1:0-32595 GCF_900120065.1 Moritella viscosa | reverse complement strand
TGTATAGAACCACTAAGAATGATAAAGATGGGATTAGGTAGGAACACGTAGGATCTATTGGGACAAAACCAGTTGATAAAAGGGATTAGAGGGATTTTGAGACCGAATTTACATCGAAAAGTAAAATGAGAAAAAAGCGACCAACTTTGCGTTTAAGCCGCTTAAAATAAGAAACACTAAGTTGGGAGTAACTAGTGTTTAAATTCTGTTTAATTACCGACATCTTTAGCAATGTGAACAACCTGCCCAATAACTTCAAACTGATGCTGTTCGTGCTTAGGGATATCTAGCGGCGAGTATATCTGATTGTCACTAATTAAGCGCCATGAGCCCAACATGCTTTGATATCTCTTCACAAACAGCTCCTCATCATTTCTAAATACATATATACAGCCATCTCTAGGGCTTGTTCTTCCTGTATGGATAACCAACGAGTCATTATTGCTAATTAGCGGTTCCATACTATCGCCTTTAGTGCTTACTACAACTAGCTCCCCCTCTTTAAACCCACGTGCTTTTAACCATTTGTGCCTGAAAGCTAAATGTCTAAATGGTTTCTCATCACAATCACAAACAGTGCCATGGCCTGCGGATACTTGGACGTTATAGTCAGGTATTAATGCAAACGCGTCATCCTCATCAATGTTTACACTGGTATTGGTCACTTCTTTACCAGTAATTAGCCACTCCATGCTCTTACCAGCAGCTTCAGCAAGCCTTGGTAGCTTATCCACTACAGGATAAGATCCATTCAAATACTTCCTTATAACACTCTCGGATATATCGCACCTCTTCGAAAAAGAGCGCACTGACTCATCACCTATGGCTAGCTTTAGCCTGTCCTTAAACTGATCTATTTGTGTTTCATATAAAGAGCGCACCGATCTTTCCTTTTTAAAAGCCTATGAATGCTGATAGGCGTGGGTTTAAGTCAATAAATGACATAGAACGCAAAAGAATGGAAAAGATCGCAATAGTATTGACAAGCGATCTTTTATTACTGATAATGCGTTACACAGTTAGTTAAGCGAAGCGTTTAACACGCACATGCAACACATAAGGGTAACACGATGAGTAGTAATGATCGAGATTGGCATACAGCAGACATTAAGTGTGCATTAGAAAAGAAAGGCACAAACTTTACCAAGCTTGCAGAAATGAATGGTATTGCAGGCGCGACATTAAGAAATGCTTTGCGATTTAAGTATCCCAAGGCTGAAAAGATAATCGCGGGAGCCATTGGTGTAGCGCCTTCTGAAATCTGGCCATCAAGATACATACAAAAGAGCGCGTAAGGATTAATTATGACTTATTGGGTTACAGCTCCAGAGTGTGTTGATCTAGGCGATATGCCAAGTCATCCACGCAACGTAAGGTCTCGTCTTGAATCCTTATGTTGCACAGAAACAAAACGCAAGCGCGAAGGTTCCAAGGCATTCGAATACCACATCAGTATTTTGCCTATTCAGGCGCAAGCCGAACTTTATAAGCGCATGGGTAAAATAGAGATCCAAGGGAAACTCT
This sequence comes from Moritella viscosa, assembly GCF_900120065.1. Taxonomy (NCBI): domain Bacteria; kingdom Pseudomonadati; phylum Pseudomonadota; class Gammaproteobacteria; order Alteromonadales; family Moritellaceae; genus Moritella; species Moritella viscosa. The sequence continues at coordinate 31,071 of NZ_FPLG01000022.1, read as the reverse complement.
ACAATATCCCGCAAGCGCAAGGTAACGAAAACCTCACCTACAGCCGTGAAAAGCTATGGAGTGAATGGGACGCCGCAACAGAAAAGCAGCGCACCAAAGCCACTGTGCAATGCCAGATTGTGATGGCTGTTGCCAAGTTAATTGAATCAGGTATCAGCGGGCAAGACGTATTTCATGCCATTGCAACTGAGTTCGATGCCAATAAAAGCACCGTGCAACGCCTTTACTACAAGGTGAAAAACTTTGAACAAGCCGATTGGGCCGCCGTGTTATTGCCGCGCTACCGCAATCGCCGTGAAGAAATTGAAGCCGAGTTTACCTGTGAAGCGTGGGAGTTTTTAAAAGCAGATTGGTTACGTCCCGAAGAACCATCATTAGCGACCTGTGTTTTACGCTTGCGTCAAGCGGCGGATAACTTTGGTTGGACAGTGCCATCAGACACATCCATTAACCGCAAAATTAAACGTGAGTTAAACCGCGACCAAATAACACTGGCGCGCAAAGGCACTCACGCACTCATGATGCTCTACCCAGCGCAAGAACGCTCGGTATCAGAGCTGGACGCCATGGAATGGATAAACGGCGATGGTTACCAGCACAACGTCTTTGTACGTTGGCACAATGGCGAAATTTTGCGCCCTAAAACGTGGGTATGGCAAGACATCTACAGTCGTAAAATATTGGGCTATTACTGCGATGTCAGCGAAAACAGCGACTCTATCCGCCTTGCCCTCATGAGCATGATTGATAAATACGGTATCCCACGCCATGCCACGATAGATAACACCCGCGCAGCCGCCAACAAATGGATGACGGGCGGTGTGCCAAATCGTTACCGCTTTAAAGTCAAAGAAGACGACCCGAAAGGTATCTTGCCGATGCTCGGTATCGAGGTGCATTGGAGTAGCGTGTTGTTTGGTAAAGGTCACGGACAAGCAAAACCTGTTGAGCGCGCATTCGGTAATGGCGGCTTAGGTGAGTTAGTTGATAAACACCCGTTAGTGGCTGGTGCGTACACAGGCCCAAACCCAATGGAGAAACCAGATAACTACAACTCGAAAAACGCGGTAGATATCAAGGTGTTTGAACAGGCACTCGAAGCGGGTATTAATCAGTTTAACTCACGCCCGAACCGTAATACCGAAGCGTGTCGCGGCATGTTGAGTTTTGACCAGGCATTTGAGGAAAGCTACAGCAACAGCGCGATACGTAAAGCGACTAAAGAACAATTGCGCTTACTGCTCTTGACCGCCGAAGCGGTGCGCGTCAAACGCGATGGCACCTTTATCTTGAAAGCCGGTGGCAAGATACAAAATCGTGAAAACCGTTACCACAACGAACGCTTGATAGGCATGCACCTGAGCCAGAATAAAGTCATTGTGCGCTTTGACCCGCGTGAGCTGCACGGATCTGTGCTGTGTTACACCCTCGATGGGCGTTTTATCTGTGATGCAATCTGTCTGCACGCCGAAGGGTTCGGTGATACACAAGCAGCGCGTGAACATAACCGCAATCGTAAAGAGTTTGTTAAACGCACTAAGCAAGCGCAGACAGCCGTGAAACAAATGAACATTAATGAAGTAGCGCAGCGCTTACCATTGCCCGAAGTACCGCCAGAGCCTGAAAGCAAGATTGTTGAAGTCTTCCAGCCGCGCGGTAACACACTGCAAAAAGTATTGGTTGAAGAAGAGGTAGAAAACAACACCGATGCAATGACATTAGCGTTTAGTAAAGGCGTGGAAATGGAATGGGAAGCTCGTTCGAAAACATTAATTTAACGGGCTTGCTGCAACAAGCCCAATCAAAAAAACAACGGAGTTATTATGGACACATCTAATTTAATTGCAATGCCAAGCGCTGTAAAAAATACCAACGACAGCAAGGCTATCGTCGAAAAAGTCAATCAAATGATTGAAAACAAGCGAATCTCACAGGCTTCAATCTCCAAAGAGTCGGGCATTCCTAAAACCCGTTTAAGCCAGTTCTTAAACGGCCGTTATCCAGGTGATAACGACAAGGTCAGTGGTGAGTTAGCGGCGTGGCTTAAATCACGTGAGCAAAAAGCCAAGGCGCTGCCCACTATCCCAAGCTTCGTGGAAACGACCACCGTGCGTCAAATATGGAGTGCGCTGCAATATGCTCAAATGGCCAATTGTATCTCCATCATTTATGGCAATCCGGGGGTCAGCAAAACCCAAGCCATTAAACGCTATCAAAAAGACAACCCGAATGTGTGGCTTATTACCATCAGTCCCTCTCGCGCCAGTGTGCTTGAGTGCTTATATGAAATGGCATTAGAGCTCGGTATCAATAATGCACCACGCCGTAAAGGGCCATTGAGCCGTTTAATCACGAAAAAACTCGAAGACTCACAAGGTTTAGTCATTATTGATGAAGCTGACCAGCTACAACATGAAGCGCTTGAAGAAATACGCGCTATTCAAGAGCGGGCGGAAGTTGGTTTTGCGCTGGTCGGGAACCATCAGGTTTATTCAAACCTCACTGGCGGTAAACGTGATATTGATTTTGCTCGTTTATTTTCACGTATAGCTAAAAAATTAGTCATACATAAAGTTAAAAAACGTGATATTTCAGACGTCGCCGATGCATGGGGATTACGTGGTAAAGATGAACGTGTATTGATTGAGCAAATAGCAAGTAAGCCTGGGGGGTTAAGAACGTTATTTCAAACTTTACGTTTAGCTGCAATGGTCGCCAAAGGGCAAAATCAAACAATTAATGCACAACATATTAAGTATGCATTTAATGATTTAGATGGAGTGTCACAGTAATGAATAAATCATCAGTAACAAAAGCACGCAGTCTAATTAGACATTTTAAACGCAGTGGTATTTCTGTACTCAGTGTTAAAAAAGCGCCTACTTGCATATTAATTGAAATTGATACACCGCCTGTATTACTAAAAAAGCAGGTGATTGAAATCGTAGAGGTGATTAATGGAGAGCGCCGTATTGTTTATACGGTTAAGACTAATGGTTGCATGGTTACGTGGAGAAGTAAGCGTAGCCATCTCACATGCCACAGCAATTTACTAAAAAATGCAAAAAACACATTAATCAGCAATAAAAATACACTTAATCAGGGAATTAATGCATGACCACACCGATAAATTCAGGCGCTAACAGCGCACCAGCAGGCTACAGACTAAATGCAATGGGCCATCTTGTTCCTGAGTCGCAAATCAAGGCCATTGATTTACTGCGTGATGACGTAGTGAATCAGATTGTTGCAGAGGCGCGCGTTCAACAGCAAGTATTGGCCGAGTTTAAAGCCAAATCGATGAACGCCGTTGCCGACTTTGTTGACCTGAGCGCCGAAGAGTACAGCGTCAAATACGGCGGCACCAAAGGCAACGTGACCTTGATGTCATTTGATGGCCAGTACAAGTTGCAACGCGCCGTGGGTGAGCACCGCATGTTTGATGAACGCATCCAAGCTGCCAAAGCCAAGATTGATAACTGTATCAATCGTTGGTCGGAAGGGGCAAGCGACCACATGAAAGCGTTAGTTGACCACGCCTTTCGGGTTAACAAGCAAGGCAGTATTGATGTCAACCAAGTATTGAGTCTACGTCAGCTTGATATTGACGATACCGAGTGGCGCAAAGCCATGGATGCGATTGCTGATTCAATTCAGGTGACGGGTTCTTGTGCTTATCTGCGTATTTATGAGCGCACCACGCAGGGCAGTTACAAACAAATCCCGTTAGACATCAGCAAACTGTAGGTACACGTATGGACACAGCACTCGACAGCACACGGCGTGAGTTTCTCACGCAGAAAATAGCACAGCGCACGCCCGATGAATTAATTGAACAAATCTATCTGGCTAACAGCAAATGCAGAGAGAAGCATGAAAATGCATACCAACGCGGCATAGCAGATGCCTGCCAATGGGTATTGGGCATCACACCGCCGCCCATGGTAAAGAAATAAGACATTCACTTTTTAGTTATAAGGATTTTGTATGGATATTTTAGGATTAGGTTTTGATGCAGTGCAAGCAAGTCACCAACATGGGCGCTTAGACGTTTATCACGGTTTTAACTTCCCAAGCGGTAACACAGAGAGTGTCACGATAGTGATAAATGGCTACGACACTCACAACGCAAAATTTGATGTTGAAGTGTTTGATGCATCATTTAAATACATCGTTGTTAACCCTTGCACGAAAGATAATTGGGTAAAGGCTTATCGCAAGGCCCGTACTATCAAATCAGCCATGGTCGCCAAACATGAAAAAAACTGGCTTAACGCCTAACTAAAGCGAAACACGTCTTAGTGATAAGTCGTGTCTACTCAGCGTTGTGGTTGAGTACTGATGAGCAGCAACTTTAATAGGAAATTTTGAATAATGAAAAATCCAGTATTAGAAGAAATTAAAGCGTTTGCAGTTAAGCGACTAAAAGAGACATACGGCTATTGTGGCGTTGCAGATGGTGAAGATGTTGCGATGATTAATTCCGATGATCGTAATGGTTTTGATATCAAAATAACTATCAAAGTTGAACCTGAATAAGTAAACATTTAGTTGTCCGAATAGCCGCATTAATTGCGGTTTTTTGGGTAGAAAAACTAACTTTTAGATAATGGGAAACTGAAATTATGTGTGCAGAAGTGAATATTGATTTAGAAATAACGTTTGAATGCCCTCACTGTGAAGCCGTTCAACAAACTAGCGAGCACGATTTATCAACATCTATCAGCGTTGGTTCGCATGAAGTTGAATGCACTAAGTGTACTAAGTCATTTGACCTAAATATTAACGAGTCTTACTAATGGAAAGCCAGATGGAAAAGTTACTAGATAAATTACTCAACGCATTTGATGCAAAGATCCAAGAAGAGCAAGGCTTTCGCGCCGATGCCGAAAAAGACTCAAACTGTTTTTACTACGGCGATGGTCGCGTGGATGGTGTTGATGCAAGTCGCGCCTTAGTCGAGCAGGTTTTGATGGAATACATGCAACCTAAGCCAGTCACAAAAGAAGAAAGTGAAAACGCCATTAACTGTAAAGGCCGTGTTATCCCCGCCTGGTTTATGGAGGGTGACACTAAGATGGTCTTTGATAGAACCGCATTTGCTGATGAAGACGGTTGCATGCCCTTAAATCAATTACGCAAAGATGAATGCATTCTAGCCCCTGGTGCAATCTACCGCGCTGCAACAAACGGCAAAAATGGCGGTGACAAATGAGCGAAATTATCATTACGGTTAATTCATTGCATGTGAATAATAAAGACTTTCAACTTGAAGTAAGTGCCACGGTCAATGAAAGTGATAACAGTCTGGACAATGCTGTTGCAAGTACCATCAACGGCATCATAAAACAGGCTCTTTCACAGGCGTCATCGCAAGAAGAATTAGCGGGTGTAATCAAAGCCAATATCACCTCAACGCGCGGCCAACAAACGCCAGCAAACGTACATTAAGGAGTATTTATGTCAGATATTACAAAAGCGCAATGGCAAGATATTGAACGTGAACTCACAGACTGGTTACCAGACGTTGAGTTTGCATTAGATGGGTTTATCATTAACGTTTCAAGGCAGCGTATATCAGAGCAAAAAGCAGCGCTCGTTGTTTACATTAATGGCGAGTTTAAAGGTGACTGGATGGTTAACAAGGACAACAGACCCAGTATTATCCCGCAGGTGTGGAAGACTAAAACCCGTTCTCTTTATTCACCAAGCAAAGTCAAAAAATTAGAGAAAGAGATTGGCAAACGCCGTGCTAAACAATACATTCCCAATCTGCATGGCAAATCATCACATCTTGTGCCTTACTTTTCATCGGCGGCGGTGTTAGTCAGGCAGTTTAAAAAGATTGAGGGCCTTGTGTTGACCAGAGCGATATGTTCAACCAAAGCCGCAGCAAGCAATGAGGACAGCGCATGTCTAACCGCAACCAATTAATCAAACTTATCCATGTGGCCAAACGTAAATTAGCCCTTGAAGATGATGTTTATCGGCTCATATTAACCCGTGAAACCAATAAGCAAAGTTGTAGCCACATGAGTATTGGTGAACTTGAAAGCGTACTCTTAGCCATGAAACAAGCCGGGTTTAAACCGTTATCAAACGGCCATAAAACAGCGGTTAAAAAGCGTTTAAGCCCGCAAAGTGGTCAAGCCAAACACGGACAGATTGATAAAATACGGGCAATTTGGATAACGATGTATCAACACGACATTGTCAAAGACCGCAGCGAAACGGCATTAGATGCCTACGTTCGCCGCGTGACGAGCAATCAAATCGACCATGTGGGTTGGTGTGATAGTCGCCGCGCTAGCCAAATATTGGAAAGCCTTAAACGCTGGCACCGCCGCGTGTTGCTCACGCGGCTTTCAGCCAATCAATGGTCAATTCCCATGAATAGCGCGTCCACCGCGCCCGGTCGTTATGAGGTGATTGTTGAAAAATATGAACAGCTCACCGCCGCACAGCCCACCACTTAAACCGCCATTGTGCGGTTTTTTCTTACCTGTCAACCCGCCAAAGCCTTCAAATCCACTCAGAAGTGAAGATTCCCAACCCTTGTGGGATAAGGCTTGAGCGCCTGTTTCGCCCTAAAGCATGTAATTAGCGTTTGATTAGTGCGCACGATTGTCGTGAAATAGACATCTTAACGTGTGATAAAAGGAATAAACCAATGCCTCGACATGAGCCCCAACATGATATGTTTGCCAGTGAACCGCTCGACCCCAGTGTGCTCGCGCACAGCAGTGATGTCAGCGATGAGCAGCGCCAATGGCCTGCCATGCTGTTAGAATTACACGGCGTTATTCAAGCAACCTTGGATAAACACAACATTGATACCCCGGAATTACCTTTGGCCATGGTGCTGGATATCAGCGAATACATGGGCGGCATGCAGGTATATATGCCGCGCGGCGTACGTTTGCGCCAGCAGATACGCGACATGGAAATATGGAAAGCATTTAATGGCAGCAATGTGCATCAGCTCGCGCGCCATTACAAAGTCACCGATAAAACCATTTACGAAGTGTGCCGCCGCATGCGTAAAATTGAGCAGCAGCGCAGACAACCCGATTTATTTGGCTAGCAAGCCTTAATACCCCAAGCAATCTTGCCACGCATAAGACTTATCCTATAAATCAGGGTTGCTTAAAAAAGAAAAAACCGCAGTTAATCCGGACTATCCCCCTAAAAAATCAACAATAAAGCCACTTACCCACAGTCAAAATAAAAGGTATTTGGTTATGTTGGCGAAAACCCTCACATTGCACCGCAATTGCTTTTCCCATGGCACATTTTCCATTTTGTGTGATGACAATGGCAAGGAGCTGTGCAAAGTCCTTGAACGTCCCTGGCTAAACAATCAAGCCAGTATCTCTTGTGTGCCCTTTGGCACGTATGATTTTTTACCCCATGAAAGCCCCAAGTTTGGTCAATGCTACGCCCTTGAAGCGCCAAGCCTCGGCGTTACCCGCTACGGCCCAAGCCAGCGCACGCACATCTTAATGCACAAAGCCAATAAAGTGTCGCAGCTGCAAGGTTGCTTAGCCCCCGGACTGGACTTTGGTGTCTTGGATAACCAGTGGGCCGTGCTTAACTCCAGTGGCGCGTTTACCAAGGTGATGAACTATCTCGCGGGTAAACCCGCCAAGCTCATCATCAAACCAGCCTAACCCCGGAGGTACTTAAATGGCATTAGCAACCATCGCCACCGTCGCAAGCTTAGCGATGGAATTTGGCCCCACCGTATTACGCGGCATTGGCTCACTGTTTGGCGGTAAAACCGCCGAAGTGACCAACGACGTCGCCAAAGCCGTTGAGTATGTCGAAGGCGCGCTGCCCAGTGATAAAAGCGCGCAGCAAGATAAGCTCAATAACATGCTCAGTAACTTGCCCCCGGAGGCGCTGGTTGAGTTAGAAAAAGTCAAAATTGAACTGGAAAAAGAACAAACACGGCGGCTGGAATTACAGCTGGCAGACAAACAAGCCGCGCACCACGAAACCCAAACCACCATTCGTGAAGGGGATAAAGCTGATGATGAGTACGTGCGCCGCACGCGCCCGTTTGGTTGTCGTTTGAGTTTGTATGCGGCCATCTTGTATATATTTGTGTTTGATGTGTTAAGCGCGCTCGATAAAGGCGACGGCGCAAACTGGGAACTCGCCTCTATGTTGATCGCCCCATTCATGACTTACCTTGGCGTGCGCACCGTGGATAAAGCCAAAGCATCGGGCGCGAAGTTTAACCTTAATCCTTTCAAGCGGGGTTAGTATGGATATATATGACAACGCCGCCAAAGTGGAAGAGAGCCAGCGGCAACAAGCCCTTGATAATGCCCTACGTCAGGGCAAAGAGCCTGCCCAGCAAATAACCAATGCGCAAGTGCATTGCTTGCGCTGCGACTTAGTTATTCCACCGCTGCGACTTGCCGCCAAACCAGACGCGGCTTATTGCATTCATTGTCAACAATTGCGGGAGATGCGTATTTGACCATGGACACCATCAAAATATGGTGGCCGATTGTGGCCACCGCCATGAACTTTACTTTTATGTTAGCAGGCTGGGCGCTGCACAAAACCTTTGTGAAAACAGAAGATTTCAGCAAGTTAAAGGACAGTCACACCGCATTGCTTGCCCGCGTTGAAGCCCTGCCCAGTCACGGCGAAATGTCTGAGCTACGTCTGAGCATTGAAGAGTTGCGCGGTGAAATAAAAGCGATCGCCCCCGCTCTGCGCGGCTTAGAGCACATCAGTAATTTGTTACTTGAAAACGAACTTAAGGAAAGAGCGTAATGGCACTGAAAGAATTATTACAACACGACAGACGCCTCGTTATCTTGCGCATACTCAACGAAACGCCCTCTTATTCAGCCAACGAAAGTATCTTAGACAGTTCGCTGGATGTGTATGGCCATCGCGTGAGCCGTGATGTGGTGTTGAGTGAAATGCATTGGTTAGCCGAGCAAGGTCTTATTAGCTTAAGTGATGCCGTGGACACGGCGGTCGCCATATTAACCCAACGCGGCATTGACGTGGCAACCGGGCAAGCCCTGCATCCGGGCGTTAAACGACCACGCCCTTAACTTGTAAGGTAATGCCATGAGCGATAAACCGCACACGAAAAAACGGGTGAGTAAAATAGACCGTTTGCCCGATGATATCCGCACGCAACTCAATATCTTATTGCGTGATGGGCGTATGCCACAAACGCAAATACGCGAAGCCATCAACACGTTAATTGATGAGTTTGGCTTAAGTGAAGAAGACAAACTCAGTCGCAATGGCTTATCTCGTTATGCCATTAACTTTAATCAAAGCATGACTCGTTACCGCCAGGCGCAGGAAATGACAGGGCAATGGGTGCAACAGTTCGGCGAAATGCCACAAACGGACATCGCCCGCGCCTTGATTGAAATAGGCAAAAGTCAGATCTTTGATTTTCAAATGAAGGCCATGGAATCAGACGATCCCATTGATCCAAAAACCATGGGGCATTTGGCGCTGTCAATTAAGCGCCTGCAAGAAGCGCAAGTGGGCAGTGTGAAACTTGAAAAAGAGATCCGCAAAGCCTTTGCCGAAGAAGCCGCAGCCGCCGTTGACCAAGCCGCGAAAATCTCAGGTCTGAGCAAAGAGAGCGTGCAGCAAATCAAAAATTCAATTTTAGGACTGGCCTAATGGCAGAATTTCAACGCTCCCCCTTAGCGGCGGCGATAGCGCATACCCATTACCGTTATGATGCAAATGAAGTGTTATTGCCCTATCAAAAACGCTGGATTGAAGATGACAGCGTATTAAAGATAGCGGAGAAATCACGCCGTACCGGGATCACCTGGGCCGAGGCTGCCGATGCCACATTGGCGGCCTCGGCTAGTAAAAGTGATAATGGTATTAATCACTTTTATGTTGGCTCAAATAAAGAGATGGCCAGAGAGTTTATTGAAGCGGTGGCCATGTGGGCCAAAGCCTTTGATAAAGTGGCGGGTGAGATATGCGAAGAAGTCTTTAATGATGAAGACAAAGACATTCTGACTTTTGTGGTTTACTTTGCCTCGGGCTTTAAAGTCCAAGCCTTGTCGAGTAATCCGAGTAACTTACGGGGTATGCAAGGGAACGTCACCATCGATGAAGCCGCCTTTCATGAAAAGCTGGCCGAAGTCTTAAAAGCCGCGCTGGCACTGACCATGTGGGGCGCAAAAGTGCGTTTGATATCAACCCATAACGGCAATGACAACTTGTTTAACGAGTTAATACAGCAAAGCCGCGCGGGTAAAAAACGCTATTCTATTCACACTATCACTCTCGATGATGCGTGCGCTGATGGGCTTTATAAGCGTATCTGCCAAGTTAAGGGCATGGTCTGGAGCTTAGATGCCGAGTCGCAGTGGAAAGCGAACTTATTACGTGATACAGCCACCGAAGATGATGCGCAAGAAGAGTATTTCTGCGTGCCCAAATCAGGCTCAGGGGTGTATATCCCTCGTTCATACAGAGAGCGCGCCGCCGAGCTTGAAGATAAAGTGGTGCGCTTTAATGGCAGCAGTGAGTTTAATAACCTGCCTGAGCGACTGCGTATCATGGAAATGGACGAATGGCTGGATTTAAACGTCAAACCGCTGCTCGATGAACTGCCAACCGATCTGCGCCACACGCTCGGGGAAGATTTCGCCCGCAGTGGTGACTTGACGGTCTTTGCCCCTTGCACGGTGCACACCGACACCAAGCGGGATATCCCGTTTCTGGTCGAGCTGTGGAATGTGCCCTTTAAGCAGCAGGAACAAGTGTTGTATTACATTGCCGACAGACTGCCGCGTCGTGACGGTATCAAGCTTGATGGCCGTGGTAATGGTGAATATTTAGCAGAGCAAGCCGTGTATAAATACGGCGGTGAAGTGGAAAAAGTGATGCTATCAAGCGCCTATTACCGCGAAAACATGCCGCGCTTTAAGTCAGCCTTTGAAGACCTGGAGCTGCGTATTCCCAAGAATGAAGATGTGATCAATGATTTCTCATCCATTCAAATCATTCGCGGTGTGCCCTCCATTGATGACAAGCGAACCAAAGCGAGTGACGGCTCCAAACGCCACGGTGACTCCGCTATCGCTATTTTCTTGGCGTACTTGGCCTCTAAAGAAGAGTGCTATCGCTATGAATTTCATCGCATCAAGTCGCCAGACAATCACACCGATACCCCTCAACGTCAAATGAAACTGACGCGCGGCCTTAAAGCCATGCGCGGCGGTTTATTATAAGGAACACCATGTCAGTCATTATCAATCCGGCGACAAATCGGCCGTTTAACAGCGCAGAGCAACAAGCGCTCACGCAGCAGCAAAGCCGCGCCTACACCACGGGCGTGCGCACGCCCGCATCAACCAAGTCCATTGCCAAAGGGCTCACGCCCTCTAAGTTAGCGTCATTGTTAAAAAAGGCCGCCACAGGCAGCGCCGAAGATTATTTTATTCTTGCCGAAGAGATGGAAGAGCGCGACTTGCATTATCGCTCGGTACTCTCCACGCGTAAGCTGGCGGTGGCAAGCCTTGATTTTAGTGTGGAAGCGGCCAGTGATGAGCCCCAGCATATCGAGCAAGCGCAAGCTGTGCGTGAGCTACTGCGCCACCCACAAATGCCGGATGCCGGGTTTGATTTACTCGATGGCCTTGGCAAAGGCATTGGGCTCGTTGAGATAATCTGGGATACCAGTAATACGCCCTGGGTGCCACAGGACTACCAATGGGTAGACCCGCGCTTTATTGTGCTTGACGATGAAACCTTGTCTGAGCTGCACCTTAAAAGTGATGACAACCCCAAAGGCGAGCCACTGAAGCAACACGGCTATATTGTGCATATGCCGCGCATGAAGTCAGGCCATTGGTTACGCAATGGTTTGGCGCGTTTAGTGTCGGTCATGTACATGTTAAAAAGTTACACCGTGCGCGATTGGTGGGCGTTTGCTGAAATATTCGGTATGCCTATTCGCGTGGGTAAATACCACGCCAATGCCTCGGAAGCGGATATTCGCACGCTGGTGAATGCCATCTCAACCATTGCCAGTGATGCGGGCGCGGCCATTCCCGAATCCATGAAGATTGACATGATTGAAAGCGGCAAAGGTAACGGCGGCGATACCTTGTTTGAGAACATGGCCGAATGGGCAGACCGCCAAATATCCAAAGCGGTACTGGGGCAAACCATGACCACCGATGACGGTGCCAGTCAATCACAAGCCACGGTGCATAATGAAGTACGTAAAGACATTATTCGCTGGGATGCGCGGCAACTCGCCAACGCCTTAAACCGTTATTTGGTGAGAGCGTTCATTGATATTAACTATGGCGTGCAAACCCGTTACCCGACCATTGAACTGATTGTCGAAGAGCCGCAAGACACGAAAGCCTGGGTGGATGCGCTGACCCCATTAATTGACCGGGGCTTGAAAGTGCAATCCTCCGAGGTGCGCGATAAATTAGGCATTAGCGATCCCGATGATGACAGCGACGTCTTGGTGCCATTAAATACGCCGTCTACTGAGCCCAGTTCAGAAAACACTGTCGCGCTCAATCGCAAACTGGCGTTAAACAGCAGTCAAACAACGTTTAACCGCGATGATGAAGTCGCGCAGTTAACGCAAAATGCACTCGATGAATGGGAAGAAATAAGCGCGCCTATCTTAAATCCGATATTAGATCTAGCGCAGAGCACTGATAGCTTTGAAGCGTTCAGCGCGCAGTTGCCCGCCCTTGCAGAGGGGCTTTCGGCGGATGAGTTTGTTGAGCAATTAGCGAGTCTGTGCTGGCAAGCGCGTGCATTGGGAGACACTGACGATGCCTGATGCGCCTAAACTCATCCCCCAAGATGCGCTTAATTACCTGACGAAGAAAAAGCTCACACCGGGCTTTAACTATCAAGATGTATGGCAACGTGAGCATAACAATGCGTTTACGGTAGCAAAGATGATGCAGCTTGATATGTTAGCGGATACCCGAAACGCCCTAGAGCAAGCGCTGCGTGAGGGTAAAACTTTCCAGCAGTTTGCCAAAAGCCTCAAGCCCACCTTGGTGGCGCAAGGTTGGTGGGGCGAAAAGTCCCTAGTTGATCCACAAACGGGCACCGCGCGCGCGGTGCAACTTGGCAGTGATGCACGTTTAAAAACCATTTATGACACCAACATGAAGACGGCGCGCGCAGCGGGTAAGTGGGCGCGCATTGAACGCTCACGTGAAAGTCACCCTTATTTACTCTACGAACTGGGGCCAAGCCTAGAGCACCGCCCTGAGCACAGTGCGTGGAAAGGCTTGCTTTTACCCGTGGACGACCCATTTTGGCAAACCCATTTCCCGCCCAATGGCTGGGGCTGCAAGTGCCGCGTTCGCCAGGTAAGTCAACGTGAAGCCGAGCGTTTAAAAGGTGACAGTCAAATACTGACCCAAGCACCGACGATAAAAACACGCGAGTGGGTAAACAAACGCACGGGCGAAGTACAACAAGTGCCTGTCGGTATCGATCCGGGTTGGAATTACAACATGGGGATTGATCGCAAGGCGCAGATAACAAAACAAACGCAAAACAAGGAAACATACACAAAGCAAAAACTGGGCACCGCCGCAAGCCCCGCGCCGCTGCATGAGTTTACCAACGATAGCGACCCGCAACGTTATTTAGAGCTTGGCGCAAAACAAACCGCGCAGCTGTTAAATGAAACGGACAGCAGCGGCACTAAACTTGCCAATGTGTTAGTGGATGCCATTGCCAGCCCTGAAAAACGCGCCGATGCCGCGCAGCAATTTCAACAAGCCTTGCTGCGCCAGCTCTCTCTCGCGCGTAATATCAGCACCAGTGCCAATATCGCCACGCGAGGTAAAGGGGCAACGGCAGTGCGTCAAGCCTCACTGCGCTACCCGGATGATTGGACAAAAGCCGCTGATGAACTGGGCCCTTTGTATGTCAGTTATACGTCAACGCGCGGCTGGGCGGTGACCCTCACCAGTGACCGGGCCAAGGTGGATAGTTTTGGCTGGGCGTATAAAAAGTTAGGTAAGGACAGCACAGGCGCGCCGCGAAAATGGCCGAAAGGCAGCGGCTTTATTCGCACCGATGAAAGCAGCACGGCGGCGCATGAGTATGCACATCGCTTGCAAAAAGCCATCCCCGAATTAGATACGCTGTTTAACCGCATTCACCAGCGCCGCACTCAGGGCGATAAGCTCGAAAGGCTCAGAGACCTAACAGGTTTAAACTACGGCCTCAAAGAAGTTACTCGTAAAGACGGTTACTATAATGTATATATGGGCAAAGAATATGCCTCATCGCCTGATGGTCACAAAGCCGCCGAAGTCATGCCCATGGCATTAGAGCCCTTATTGGGCACGATGGATACGCGCAATGTGGCACGTTTGTTTGCCCTGATGCAAAAAGACCCGGACATGTTAGAAACTGTCATTGGGTTATTATTTCACTATAGGCCGTAAAGCACATGGAACTGACTCTGACATCCATTTTAGATTTAACAACGGTACCGGCTTTTTTAGGTCAGCCGTCAACACCAGCAAGTGCCCCTCGCTATTTAACCTTTTCATTTGATGAGGATAGTCAGCGAGTGACAGGCAAAGATGCAGCCCGAGTGCAAGCCCTCGTTGATGAAGCATTATTACTTGGCTATGCAGGCTCGGCCATGCCTTGTTTTAACTACCCCATTAGCGCGCCTATCACGCCCGCCATGCTCGGGGCGATATTGCACACCCATTGGGATATCCAAGACAAACTGCCACTGCCCGACGTGGACGAGGCGGCATTGTTCGTGCCTGAAATCGGGGAAAGTTAACCCCGTTGATGAATAACGTATTTAGCCGCTATAACCTCCGCTCCTCGCTTTAATAGCAAACTGCACATCATTTACCCACTCAAGGTGGGTTAAACACGCTCAGCGCGATTTAAACAGGTTTTAAACAACGCTGGGCAACGCCTGTTATCTCCTTTGGGATAACTTTGCCGTCTAAACATGAATTCCTCTTTGTATTCATCATGGACACACGTGGATCCACCTCACTGATATTTCCCGTTAATCTGAATGACATCATCACTGACGGATATCACTCATGCCCAAACCCCATTATCTTGCGCTGTGCTATGAACTGCCGCGTACATTACCCGATTGGATCTTGCTTGTGCCAGCTGGCGCGTTTCAAGGCCAAGATGGCAGGCAGTGGAATAATGTCGCTCCAGAGCGTGTCGTTCAAGACTCAAACCTTGCCAACATCCCGTGGGATATTGAACACGCCACCCACATCAAGGGCCCAAAAGGTGAAGAAGCCCCTGCCTATGGCTGGGTAGAAAACCTCGAAGTGCGCGATGGCGCTGTGTGGGGCAAGGTCAACTTCAATACCGAAGGGGCGCTTATCGTCAGTGAGCGTAAGTACCGTTACTACTCGCCAAGTTTTTACTTTGACGCCCAAGGCGTTGTAAGTGAAGTCGTTAGCGTTGGTTTTACTAACCAGCCTAATTTAAAACTGCCTGCACTCAATCGAAAAGAAGAGGAACTACCTATGCCATTGCCACTCGCCATTGTGACTGCGTTGGGACTCACTCCCCAAGCCAATGAAGAACAAGTCGTTACTAGCATCGAAACACTTAAAAACGATAAACAATTGGCGCTTAACCGCGCAGAAACTCCGCCACTGGATAAGTTTGTGCCCACTGCCACGCATGAGTTAGCCCTTAACCGCGCGACCACGGCGGAACAAAAGCTCAAAGACATTCATGATGCTGAGATAACAGCGTTGGTCGATGGCGCTATCACTGACGGTAAAGTGGCCCCAGCCAATAAAGACATGTATTTGGCCACATGCCGCGCCGACGGCGGTGTCGAGCAGTTCAAAAACTTTATTGCCAGTGCGCCCAAGCTGGTCAGCACTGACACTCAGCACAAGCAGAAAAAAGACGGTGACACGTCATTAACGGAGGGCGAACTGGCCATGTGCCGTTCAATGGGATTAACCAAAGAGCAGTTTTTATCCGCTAAACCGAGCGCGTGAATTACGTTATTCATTAAATTTATAGGAACTTAATAATGCCAATTACAGCAGAACAAGTCCGAAACCTCAGCACGGGCCTTTCGGCAGCGTACCAAAAAGGTTTGGGCACAGTTAAACCACTCCATGGCGCAATTGCCACCATATTGAGTTCGTCAACCAGCGCCGAAGATTATGGCTTCTTGGGTGACTGGCCAGAGATCAAAGAATGGCTGGGCGACCGCCAATTAGCGAAACTGGCTGAGCACGGTTACACCATTAAAAATAAGAAATTTGAAGCATCCATTACCGTTGAGCGCGATAAAGTCGAAGACGACCAGATTGGTCAATACGGCCTAATGGCGGAATCTATCGGCCAAGATGTGGCGGTGTTCCCTGACAAAATGGTGTTTAGCCTCCTTGCCGCAGGTTTCACCACCACATGCTATGACGGCCAGTACTTCTTTGATACCGACCACCCAATGGCAGGTGGCACGGCGTCGAACATTATTGCCAATGGCAACGATAGCGGTGGTACGCCCATTCCTGATGGTGAAGCCTGGTTCTTATTAGACTGCTCACGTCCCCTTAAACCACTGGTTTATCAAAAGCGCCGTGAATTTGAGTTTAAGTCGCTCGATGACATGGACAGCGATCATGTGGTGCTCAACGATGAATTCATTTATGCCACTGACGGGCGCGGTAATTCCGGGTTTGGTTTTTGGCAGATGGCGGTGGGCTCTAAAGCGCCGCTCACTAAAGAAAACTTAAACAAAGCGCGCGCATTGCTGCGTTCATTTACCCGCGATAACGGCACGCCACTGGGCACCAAAGCCACCCATTTAGTCGTGGGCGGTGATAATGAAGCTGCATCAGAAGAGTTGATGATGAGTAATCAGATCGCTGGCACCACAAACACGTTGTATAAGAAGTTTGACCTGCTGGTTTCTGAATACTTGTAAGCGCCGTGTACGCCCTTCTGTTTATGCGTGAATAGACAGAGGGGTTAACTCACCACTCAATATCAATGAAGGTCAATCATGTCTAATGAAAAAACATCGCCTAAGAAGTCGAGTAAACCCGTTTCATCAGAAGATAAAAAAACAGCGTCAACAACGCAAGCGACATCCGTTGTTGATGATGCTGCCGTTTCGACATCGCAATCGTCTGATGCGCCTGTATTAATCGGCCCTGATAACGGCGAAACGAGTATTGATGACGACGCTATTTCAACATTGAAATGCTCTGAACCCCCTGCATTAATCGACACTGACGACACTAAAATGGGTGTTATTGATGATACGGCGCAATCACTTTTATCTGCTCCAGAGTCCCACGCAGCAACGAAAACGGTGGTCTGTGAAGTTAGCGCACGACCTGAGCAAGGCTTTTGGCGTTGTGGCCGAAAATGGCTAAATGAGCCTTGCCATGTGGTGGTTGATGATGAATCAGTAGGCCAGAGCGACCCTGAATTTATTACAAGCGATGAGCTTTTGCGGCTGCGCAGTGAGCCGAAATTGATTGTAACGCTTGTAGAAACCGAGGAATAAGCTGATGACGGTTATTAGCCCTGTCGTTTACGCAACCAAGCAAGATTTACTTGAGCGCGATGCCAGCTTTGTGTGGACGGTTGCCACGGCAGCGGACGGTGAAACGCTCGATGATGTCGCTATCACGAGTGCATTAAATGATGCCGCAGATGAAGTGAATTCATTTTTAACGCGCTATCAACTGCCATTGGCGCAAGTGCCACGGCTCATTAACCGCCTGACTCTTTCAATCGCGTTCTACTGGTTAGCCGATCGTGATAGCAATATCTCAACCTTGATACAGCAGCGTTACGATAATGCGATAGTCACCCTGAAAGACGTGAAAGCGGGTCGCCGTGACTTGGGGTTGCCAACAGTCTCCAAGCCCACTGAAAACACCTCAGGTAAAGTTGAAGTGATTGCACCTTATCGCCCTTCAATGCGCGCAAGTATTGGCGATATCTTATGAGTATGTCCATTACCGTCCAGGGCGCGCAAGAGCTGCAACGTATTGAGCGTCATATCGCGCAACTGGCCGATACCGGACACCAAGACAGACTCAAGCAGTTGATTGGTGCAGAGGTGGAGTCACAGACTCACCGACGTATTCAACATGAAAAAAACGCGCCCGATGGTACGCCGTGGGCACCGTGGAGTTCAACCTACAGTAAAACGCGCCACGGTAATCAATCGCTGTTAATGGGTTCGGGTGATCTGGATGACTCCATCGAGTTTTTCGTGTCGGGCGATAAAGTCCACGTGGGCTCACCACTGGTCTATGCTCGCGCGCATCAAAATGGGTTTGAAGGGGCGGTAGATGTCCCCGCGCACACGCGTCTTATCACCCAGGCGTTTGGCAAGGTATTGAAATTCCCAGTGTATCAAAACGTGAAACCACATCAGCGCAGCGCATTGACGCCGCAGCGTGCGTTTCTTGGTTTATCCAGCGCCAATGAGCGTGAGCTGTTAGCCCTTATCGGTGATTTTTGGCAGGACATAATTTAATGGAAAACACAATTGACACTCGCCCAACACTTGAACTGACGGGCAGCACCATTGCGGTGACACAAGCGGTGGTTGAGCGCCTTGAAGCAGAATTTAAAGGCAAGGTTAGCGCTTTAGATAAGGTCAGTGCGGTCACGCGTCATAAGGGCCGATTTAACTCACCAGAAGAAATTAAAAAAGAAGTCACTGGCTCGGGCTGCATTCGCGTGACGGCGTTAAACGTGAGCCAGGTTCGCCGTGAAGCAGGCTCTATCGTGGGACTGGTTAAGTTTGTGGCGTTTGTCATGACCAACGACCAGTTTGGTAAAAACCGCGACCAACGCGCAGAAGTGATCTCAGGCAAATTAGGCGTGTTGCTTAGTCAAGCTGAGTTTACCCGTAGCCTTGGCAAAATTGCGTTTAACAAGGTTTCGCAAGTGAGCTGGCAAAACTTATACAGCGCCGCATTGGACGATCTCGGCGTGGCGCTCTGGTCAGTGGATTGGTCGCAAGAATGCCGCTTAGATCAGCCGATTAGCTTAGCCCAGCTCGATGACTTTTTACAATGTAATGCTCAAATCGGCCCCGATGATGGCGCGCATATCCGCGCAGACATTCAACTTGAAAGAGGATAAATCAGTCCATGTTTAACATTAAACCCAAAGAACCTGATGTGCGCGTGCGCAAACCCGATGGCTCGCACTTAGAGCCGGAAGGTGAAAGCGTGACTCGTTCATCTTATTGGCTGCGCCGCCTTCGTGATGGTGATGTTGAATTAATCGTTGCAGATGACGACAAGCCTGCGGCTCAAAAACAGGAGAAGAAATAATGCCATTAGGTACTATTCCCAATGATATCCGCGTGCCCTTGGTGTATGTGGAAATTGATAACACAGGTGCAGTGAGTGGCACGCCTGCGCAATCGCAAAAACTATTAGTCCTGGGACAGCAAACCGCGGCGGCCAGTGTCGCGCCATTGTCACTGACGCGTATCACAGGCGGAGCAAGCGAAATTGACGCGCTGTATGGTAAAGGATCTATGTTATCAGGCGCATTAAAGGCGGTAAAATCTGCCAACAATTACACTGAATGCTTTGCGCTGGGTATTACCGACATGGACGGCCAAGCGGCAAAAGCTAAGGTCGCCTTTGACGGCATTGTCACGCAAGCGGGTGTGGTGGCGTTATTGATTGCAGGGCAATCTGTACAAGTTGCCATGGCCAAAAATGCTGATGCTGTTGCCATCGTCACAGCCTGTGTGAGCAGTATTAATCAAAATGCCGACTTGTATGTCACCGCGTCAGTAGACAGTGGAAGCAATAAGTCACTGGTGTTAACGTCGAAACACAAAGGGCTACTTGGCAACGACCTGGATGTACGCCTGAACTATTATGATCGTGAAGTATTACCTGCAGGCATTATCGCGACTATTACACCGTTTTCTGGCGGCGCTGGCACCCCTGATATGACAGACATCATCGCGCAATTAGGCGATGAATGGTTTAACCACATCATCATGCCCTGGTCTGACACCCAGTCTCTCAACACCCTGCGTGATGAGTTAACACTCCGCTGGGGTCCACTGAAAATGATAGAAGGGTTAGCGTATACCGCCTTTCGGGGGACGCACAGCGAAACAGGCACCTTTGGTGAAACGCGTAATGATCACCTTATTACCTGCATGGGCACAAACAAAGCACCTAACCCAACATGGGAATGGGCCGCAAGCTATGGGGCAACTGCCGCCAAAAGCCTTGGCGTAGATCCTGCGCGGCCACTGCAAACGTTAGTGTTAAACGGCATTTTAGCCCCAAGTAAAGCGATTGCATGGGACATGGTAGAGCGTAACTTACTGCTGCATGATGGCATTGCCACATACCAGGTTACCCCTGGTGGCAGCGTGGCCATTGAGCGTGAAATATCCATGTACCGCGTCAACGCCTTTGGTGATGTTGACCCCAGTTATCTGGATATCACCACCACTGCGACATTGGGGTATTTGCGTTACTCACTGAAAAGCATGGTGACGAGTTCATTTCCTCGACACAAATTAGCCAGCGATGACGTGCTTGCCAATATCGACCCGAGTCAGCCTATTGTGACGCCAAAACTCATGCGTCAAGCCATTTTAGCGCTCGCATTGGAATGGGTTAACAACGGTTTAATCGAAGGGTATGAGCAGTTCGCAGACTCTTTACAGGTGAGCCGTGATAGCGGCGATGTGAATCGCTTAAACGTGCTAATGCACCCTGATTGCGTTAATCAGCTGCGTATCTTAGCCGCCCTCATTCAGTACAAACTTTAAGGAAATAGCATGATTTTAGGTGAAGTCACCATTCGCGTGAATGGTAAAGAATTAAAAACAAAAGAAGGGGCCACCCTTAACCCCGGTGGTTACACCAGTACGCCGCATGTGGGCAAAGGCAAGGTGTTTGGGTTCTCTCGTAAATACACTCCGCCATCCATTGAATGTACCTTGGTGGCCGATGAAGACGTGGACATTCTTGAAGTGAATCAGATTGCCAATGCCACGGCAGTTTGGGAGGGCGATAACGGTAAAGATTACTTAATGGATAAAGCCACGGTTGCCGAGCCTGCAACGCTCAGCGACAGCGGCGAGATCAAACTGAAACTACACGGTTCAACAGTGAAAAAGGCGTAATTATGGCAGTCATTACTTTTGAATTAAACGACGGGTTAACCATTTCAGATGTGACGCACAGTGAAGTCACGATGCGAGAACTTAGCAGCGGTGATGTTATTGATGCGCAGTTGGCATCAGAAAAAATAGTCATAATGAATGACCGCCCTGTGGTGTATACCTCTGATGTACTGTTAGGGCTCGAACTCTTACGCCGCCAAGTAGAAAGTGTTGGCAGCTATGCGGGGCCCTTGAGTATTAAAGACTTGCGTAAGCTATCGCCGCCGGATTTAACCCTGTTACAGCTCAAAGCGGATGAGCTTGACATGGCACTGGCGGAGGCATTGGCTGCGCGGGGGCGAACTGAAACCACTGGCTGATTTTGCACAACATCTACTGCTGGCAATGAGCAGTAGATTGCCAGTGGCCTATTTACAAACGCTTCCCCTTCGCCGCGTCATACATCTCTTTACAACATTAAAGGCACAACAAAATGGGTAACAAACTCGCTACAGAGATATTGATAAACCTGTCCGGTAATTTAGAAGCTAAAGCACAGCGTTACGGTCAATCTATGTCGCGGTTTGCCAAGAAAAACCAGACCGCGATGGGGATCATACGTTCGACTACCAATGCCGCTGGACGCGGTATTGATAAGCTCGGCAACCGCTATATTGCCCTGGGCAGTGCGATTGGCTTGGGGGCTGGCGCAAAAAACGCCGCCGAGTTTGACGCGGCCATGGTGCGGATGGGCACCAATGCACAGTTAAGTGACGCCAAAGTGGCGCAGCTCTCGGCCTCTATTCGTGATGTGGCTAGTCAGTCCGATATTCGCGTTGATTATAAAGAGCTTGGTCAAGGCGTGGATGCGTTGCTTGGTTTAACCGGAAACGCGGGATTTGTTGAAGAAAACATGGGCAACCTGGGTATGCTCATGCAAGCGTTCGGCACTGATGCCAAGTCGTCAGCCTCCTTGCTTGCCCAGTTCTACGAAAAAGGCGTCACGGGCTCAACAGAAGTCAGCCAATTATTAGATCAACTCTATGGCCAGTTTGCTAAAGGTTCCGTGGGCGTTGATGAGATTGCCCGCGTTGCACCGAAACTGTTCTCCATTATTCAACAAAAAGGCCCCGAGTCCATTGCCCAAATGGGTGCGTTGGCGCAAATGTTTGTCAAAACCAAAGGCAGCGCAGAGGAATCGGTCACCTCTATTGCAGCGGTATTCTCCGCATTTCAGAAAAAGAAGAACGTTGAGTTTTTAGATGAAAAAGGCATAGCGGTATTTAAAGCTGGCACCAAAGAGCTGCGAGAACCCGTTGAGCTGTTAATGGAAATTTTAGAGACAGCAAAAAATGATCCCTTAAAACTCGGTGATGTGTTTGATGATACGGGCTTGCAAGGGCTATCGAGTTTGTATTCTGAGGATAATAAAGCACTGCTGCAATCCTTGATCAGTAAAACATATGAACTGGGCACAACTCAAAAAGCCAGTGCCAAGAATGCCAGTACATTAGGCAGCACGTTTACCTTCTTACGGGGTGAAGTAGATCGCTTTGCCAACAAGCAGTTAGCAACGCCCTTAGCTGAATTAAAAGAAGCGCTCGACCTTGATCCCAATGCGGTGCAAAAGTGGCTGGATATGGGGCTGAATATCGCCAAGGTCGGAGCAGGACTGGTTGTAGCTAAAAAAATGTGGGATGTCGGTAGTGGTGCAAAAAAAGTCTACAACTCACTCAAAAAGAAAAAATCAAACAATCCGTTAGGCGGCGGTTCAAAAGACCTGGGCACGATGCCTGTCTATGTCGTTAACATGCCAGCTAATGGAATAAGCACCACAACAGGTGAGGTTGACTCGCGAAATAAAAGAAATAAACGTCGCACCCGGCGCTCTCGAACTCGCAGCTCCCGCTTTGGTGGCCGCACCAAATTACGTGGCATGAAAGGTTTAGCTCTGGGTGCGACAGACATGGCCATGGGTAACCGTTTAGCACCCGTAAAACCGCTGCGTTCTCAGACACAGCAAAAGCCCCGCCCTAAACCTCGAACCAAAACGCGTCCCCGTTTAAGCGGTCGCACCAAGTTACGGGGAATGGGGGGCGTTGCACTGGGAGCTGCCACAATGGCTATTAATGGCGACCTTAACCGCGCAACAGCCGTTGAGCTTGCCGCATCAACCGCTGGCGGCGCGATTGGCGCAACGTTAGGCAGTGTTGTACCTGTAGTAGGTACAGCAATTGGCGGCATCGTGGGCTCGTTTTTAGGCGCTAAGTTGGGCGAGCTGGCCAATCGCTGGATGGATGAGGACAAGATAACACCGATACCTGCTCCGGCAGCGCCTGCGCCAATGCCCAATGAACCACAGGCGGTCGCTTTGCAAGTGGATGTGCATGACAAGCGCGTCAATATAAAACAAGTCGGTATTCAAAGCGCACCGGGCCCACAAGTTGACATGGGTATTTCACTTCCCTCATAAATGTAAGGCGATAATAAATGTCATTTGAACACCTTTTAACGGCATCCTTTCGAGATGTCACTTTCTTACTGGAAGATGTTGAAGGCAGTGCGGGGCGACGTGCGGCCGCGCATGAATACCCAAAGAAAGAAACCAGTTTTGCTGAAGACAATGGCGCAGCCATCAATAAGCAAAGTATAAATGCACGCGTGGTGGGTGATGATTACCTCACGCAGCTTAGCGCATTGTTGGGGGTATTAAATCAATCGGGACCGGGTGAATTAGTCCACCCTTGGTGGGGTATTCAACAAGTTCAAATTGGCAGTGTGACGCATAAATTTGCGCTTAATACAGAGAACACTGCCACGGTTAGCTTTGAGTGTTTTGAAGCGGGCTCCTCGTTATTTCCAAGTCAAGTGGCTGACACGGCCAAAGTTGTGGATGACAAAGCCAAACTTGCCAGTGAGAAAAATGCGGCGGATTTTAAAGCCAAATTTAATGTGGCCGCAGCGACCCCAAGCGTGGGTGACATGGTCGATTCGCTGCTTGATGATTTGGATGAGTTTACCCGTTCACTGCCGTCATTGCCCTCTGGGCTGGGCGAATGGAAAGACAGACTGGCACGCGTTAAAAGCTCCGTGGGTAAATTGCTGGCCTATCCAGGCGAACTGGCGCGCGAGATCATGGGGCTTGTAGAAAGTGTCAAGTCCATAGCAACCGATCCTATTCGTGCGCTTGATGTTTATGATCAGGTCATCGACCGCTGGAACGGACTAAAAGCAGAGCTCATGGTCACGGGCGGCCTGCGTCATAAACTGATATCAGACAATGATAATTCCGCCTCAGTGCTGCTGTATCAAAATGGATCATTACAAACGCAAGTGCTTGCCAATGCCAGCGCGTTTAAAGCGCTGTTGTTAAATAATGCCGCTATCGCCAAAGCCAGTGCCATTGCGGCCTCCTCACTGACTGCTGGCCAGCAAGACGAACGGCAAACAGGCTTGATAGGCGTCAATAACAGTAAGGTGTTAACTGGCGAGCAATTAACCCAAATGGGCAATGCGCTGAGTTTGCTGCTTGGTGAGCGCGCGCGTATTGCCATTGATGAACATGGCTCAACAGAAAGTTCAGCGCTACGTAAAACACTGCGAGACCTGCGCAATGCCGTGATGGATGATGTTAATCGCCGCGCGGTGCAGCTGCCCAATACCACCTTATTTACGCCGCGAGTGACAATGCCCGTCGCGCTCATTGCATACCAACAAACAGGCAGTTGTGAACAGCGCCACCGCATTATCACCCGCAACGGGCTAGTTAACCCTGCCTTTGTAGAGGCAAACACAGAGGTTGAAATTATTCATGAGTGAAGCGATAACATTGCGCGTGGATGGCGCTATCTTGCAAGGCTGGACAAGCGTGTCTATAAGCCGCAGTTTACAAAACGTGGCGGGCAGTTTTGAACTGGCGTTAACGAAAACGTGGGAAAGTGTGAAACCACAACTCATTGCATTGGGCAGTCCCTGTGTGGTGGCCATTGGCGATGATATTGTCAGTACCGGTTATATTGATGATTGGATACCCAGTTATGATGCCAGTTCGGTGACCATCAGTGTGTCTGGAAGAGACAAAACGGGCGACTTGGTTGATTGCGCTGTGGTGCATCAATCTGGCGGTTTTAGTCAAAGTTCGCTTGCTGATATTGCCAGCGCGGTGTGCAAACCCTTCAATATTGCCCTTGTGATAGAAACAGAACAAGCCCACGAAGTCTTTGCTAAAGTAGCGATTGAACAAGGCGAAACGGCGTTTGAGTTTTTAGACCGATTAGCGAAAGAGCGCGGCGTTTTATTAAGTTCAAATGCGCATGGCGCATTAGTGATAACGCGCGCAAGTGATAAAACATGCCATGTGGCCCTGCGCTTAGGTGAGAATATTTTAGCGGCGCGCGGGCGTTTCAGTTGGCGCGACAGGGCTTCGCAATACATTGTCAAAGGTGAAGGCAGTGCGGGCGGCGCAGCGTGGGATGAACAATCATCCTCGGCGGTGGGCGGTCAAAAGGTCACCGTGGTTGATAAAGAGATCACCCGTTATCGTCCTCAAATTATTATCAATGATGAAATTATGACGGCGCAAGGCGCGAGCAGCAAAGGCCAATGGCAGCGTCAACGCGCGAAAGCGGCTTCAACATCCACCGAAATTACAGTGCTAGGGTGGCGTGAAAACGTCATGACGGGCGACTTGTGGGCGGTGAATAAACGCGTTCATCTAAGTGACAGCATTCAGGGCACAGATGAACAATGGCTCATTGTAAACGTGACGTTTACCGAAGACGATCAGGGGCGTAAGACGGTATTAAGTCTTGTGCCCCCTGATGCCCTGACCATTGCAGAAACGGCGCAAGATAAACCTCAAACGGACTCGACCTGGTAACTCCCATGACATTACGCGATATCAATAAATTATTAGCACCGCTGCGCCGTAAGATGCGCATGCTGGTCTCACGCGCCGTGGTGAGTGTGGTGAACGATTCACTCAAACGCCAAAACTTGCAGGTCTCTGTATTAGCTGATGAAACGGTTGATGATGTTGAGCACTTTCAAAACTACGGTCATTGCAGTGTTGCACCAATGGGCAGTGAAGCCATGGTGGTGTCGGTGGCGGGCGGTCGTGCGGGCTTGGTTGCCTTGGCCGTTGAAGATAAAGCCGTTCGCCCAGTGGGCGGCATCGAAGGCGACTCTATCTTGTATCACCTTGAGGGACACAACATTAAGCTCACCAAAGGGGGAAAAGCCGTTATTACAGTTACAGAGGTTATTTTCAACGTAGAGAAAAAAGCCACTATTATCTCACCTGAAACAGAAATACAAAGCGCGCTGCATGTTACAGGCCCCATCACCAGTGACAGCTCAATCACAGGTCAAGATGTGTTAACCACGTCGGGTACATCGCTTGGCAAGCATAAACATAAAGATGCCGAGCAGCACGAGACCACAACGCCCTTGTGATATTCAATAAAGGACTTTTTTCATGATCCGTCAACTACCACAATCTGTTCATGTTGATATTCAACACAGTGATGACAGCGACCCCATTGTTGAATTGGTGTTGCTGTCATTGTTTACAGATGCCCGCGCCAATGATAACGACACGCTACCTGATAGCAGCGCTTGTTGCCGCGGCTTTATTGGCGATGCATTCAGCGCCTCTCCTTGGGGCTCTCGCTTGTGGTTACTCTCACGTGAAAAACTGACCCTCGATATCCGTAATAAAGCCGTCTCTTATGCTAAAGAAGCATTAGCATGGTTACTTGAAACGCACCGCGACTTAGGGCAACTCGCCGCCAAAATTACGGTCACAGGTGCTATCCCTAAGTTAAATACCTTGGCACTCTACGTGACGGTTACCAAGCCTGATGGCCGTGATGTCAATATCAACATAGCGAGACTATGGGGGACACAACATGCCTTATGACGTACCGAGTTTACGCAGCCTAGTCAATGATGGCCAAGCGGACATGGAAGCCGAGCTTGGTTTGCCACTGCCCCAGTTTGGTGTAGAACAGGCGCTTAATGTGGCGGTTAGTGCGGGCATACGTGACTTGTATGATTACCAGTCTTGGATTGTGCGCCAAATCATTCCGACGTCGGATTCCGAAGACCAGACCATCATTGATATGGCGGCCAAGGAAGGTGTTATTCGTAAAATGCCCACCAAAGCGATGGGTACGGCGTCATTCACTGGCACGGTTTCTTTGCCTGTTGGCAGTGAAGTAAAGTCAGAAAACGGTCAAGTTTACCGGATTGAACAAAGTGGCGTCCCTCAAGACGGAACCGTTATCGTGAGTATCACGGCTATTCACGCGGGTTACGCAGGCAATCTAGACAAGGATAGCGTGTTGACGTTGGTGTCGTCAGTGCCAGGCGTACAAGCGCGCGGCGCATCATTGGGCATGATGGGCGGTATTGATATCGAGCCGATTAATCAGCTGTTAGAGCGTTTGTTATACCGCAAGCGTAACCCACCACAGGGCGGCGCTGAGCATGATTATGTGGCGTGGAGCCGTGAAGTGGGCGGCGTATCTCGCGCCTGGTGTACTGGCGCATATCGCGGCGGTTCAACGGTCGGCATTGCGTTTGTCTTTGATGAGCGTGATGATATTTTGCCAACTCCTGATGACATTACTCACATGCTGTCATATATCTATCGTCATCAAGACCCTGCAACCAAGGTGTATGTGGGCCGCCCTGCGGGGATTGAAGTATTTATTATCCCATTGGTACTTAAAACCACGTCCATGACGATAGCATTAACGCCAGACACACCAGAAAACCGCAAACAAGTGCTTGGTAATTTGACCTCGCTTGAACGCAGTTTATCGCCAGGTGAAACGCTGTTTAAAAATACCGTTGGCACTGCGATTGGGTCAGTAACCAGCGTACAAAACTATCTCTGCAACTTAGATGATGATGTGCTTGCTAAAGACAATCAGATTCATGCATTTGGAGATATTCAATGGGGATAACAGCGCCATGGCGCAACATGCTCAGCCAGCTGATGCCGCAAGGTTTAGCCTGGCCACAAGAGCGCAATAGCCCAGCACAACAAAAGATAGCGGGCCTTGCTCCACGCTTACAACGCATTGAAGTGAGCGCAGCCAACCTATTATTAGAAATGAGACCAGAAACCACGGTCAAGCTGCTACCTGAATGGGAAAACTACCTTGGGCTACCTGATTGCATCATCAGCGACCAATCATTTCAGTCTCGCCGAAATTCTGTGATTGAAAAAGAGTACCGCAGCGGCGGTTTACAAGCATGGAATATAGAAAAACAAGCCGCAGACTTGGGCTTTAACATCAAGGTTGATGAAATATTTCCCCATCAGTGTTTGCGAGACTGTCGTTATCCACTGCATCCAGCGCGCTATCGCCATGTGTTAAATATCCGCGTGTTTGATACACCTGAAACCCACATGACCGCACTGGATAACGTCCAAACCCCGTTAATTAACGGTTCAGCACAAGTGCTTGAATGCGCGTTAAACAAAAACAGAGCCGCTGGTAAGTATTATCAGTTTACGTATGTATAGAGGAGATAATTAATGCATCCACTGCAAAATGGCTCACAAGTTGTGAGCAAACCCGATGCAACCAGTCAAGGTGTACCGGGCTATTTTACCGAAGTCGGCAACCCCAGCTGGCCCGGTGCGGATTGGTTTAATGCCAATATCGCTGAGTTTCAAAATGTGATGTTAGAAGCGGGTATAGACTTTGACCCAAAAAAGTTTGACCATCTTGCGAAAGCAATAAAAAAAGCATATACATTTGCAGAAAGCAAAATGACTCAAGAAACGGCGGACAGTCGCTATGTCGCTTCAAATGAGGGTGGACTAAGACGCATCCCCAGAGGAGGAACCAAAAGTATTAATGCAAGACTAAAATATGAAATAGGGCGCTTTTCTGTTGATGTAGGTCAGTGGCATTCCCACGGAACGATAATCGTAGAAATTTATAATAAACATTATAATGCCCATGGCTATAAAAAATACTCTATCCGTTGGGGGTATAAACACAGTGTCGGCCGTATTACGCTAGTAGAGGCATTTGGTGATAGCGGTAAAGAAAAAGTTGTTATCGGAGAACCTGTTATTGTTAATGGGAGCATAAAATATTTACCCGTTTATTTAGAGCAACAAACATATAATAGGTGCACAGTCATACTGACAACGGGCTTTATTCCTACGTCAGATTTAACGCCTAACAATGGTTATTGCCACCTCCCTACACCCATGCCATATGAAGAGATCGCTTCATTCTCCAGTGACGAACAGGTAACAATTGAAAGAAGCATTGATGTTCTTGGTGATATAAAAGAAAAGGGTAAGCATGTATACGGCCCCGATAACTCCCCCGTTGACGATATATGGTTGGAGCTAGCAGCCAAGATATGCCCTGTCGGCGTACCGTTACCTTGGCCTACTGATATAGCCCCAAATGGTTTTGCCATCATGAAGAATAATGCATTTGACCCCAAATTCACTGAAACACTCAAAGCCTATCCCAACGGGATACTACCTGATATGCGTGGCCTCGGCATTGTTGGTAAAAATGATAATGAATTAGTGCTTGCCTATGAAGAAGGGCAAGTTAAAAATCATGGGCATCCAAATTCCACCGTAAGCTCTACAAATTTAGGCAATAAATCAACAGCGTCAGCGGGTGCGCATACGCATACTGCTAATGGGCAAAATAGGTTCATTGGCAATGCAAGAAGTGATAGTATCGTAGACGCTGTATCAAGATATTCTACTAGCAATGATGGCAATTGGTACAAGATGTCCAATGCTGGTGCTCATACCCACTCAGTATCCATTGGTTCGCATGCACACAATGTTGTGATTGCATTATTTGGTGCAGCCAAAAACACCATTGATAACCGTAAGTTCAACTGGATAGTGAGACTCGCATAATGAACGAAATACAAAGTAAGTCAGTGACATTAAAAGTCTCTCAAATTCATCCGTTGGGGTGGTGGTTAGGAAATAGTGAAGAGCATGTCGCAGAAGGCACTGCTCTTGGATTGGACTTTACTGAAAATATCTATGTCCCAAGCGCGAGTGGCTTAATAGGCAAATATAATAGCGTTTCCGATAACTGGGTTGAAGTCGAAGATAAAACTGATTTTGAATTTTATTCCCCTGTTGGTGAGCGTTTTACAATCGGCATGCCTGATGGTGACTATCCCGCGTGGGCTATCAAGAATAAGCCACCAGAATACGATAAAGAAACGCAAACCATTTTATATGACGTAGATAAGTGGGTTATTTACGATATAAAGATTGGGCTGTTGTATTGGGATGATGAAGCCAGAGAAATGACAATCAGTGATTATAATTTCATTCTTCCTGAAAAACATACTTTCACGCCGCCACCTAAAAAACGCACAGGTTTTGCTTTACGACTGATTAATGCTGCATGGCAATATATTGAAGATAATCGCGATAGAACAGCTTATGCAAAGTCGCGTGATAATATGGGTAACTACCAAGTTACTGAGCTTGGAACGTTGCCAGATACCCACACATTAAAAGAGCCTGATGAATTTGATAGCTGGATAGATGATACGTGGCAATACGACATCGAACGAGAACGACCAGTAAAAATAGCAGCAGAGCGGAATTGGCGAGATGGTAAATTAACACAGCTACTCAGCCGCATTGACCAGTATGAAAAAGACAAGAATTATCCAGCAGAACTCAGAACGTCACCGATTAAATCCGAAGCGGACTTCTTAAAACTGCTTAGTGATCGTAAGTTAATTAGTGATTATCCAGACTCAGAAGCATTCCCATTCGGTTCACGTCCTTCATTGTCGAACCTAATTAAATGACCGTAAACCGCTTAGAATAATAAATCTAAGGCATTGTTATTTTAAGCGGTTCGTTTTCCTAAATTGCTCGCCGCGCTACA
>NZ_FPLG01000020.1:0-67486 GCF_900120065.1 Moritella viscosa | reverse complement strand
CCGCCATTAAATTTTTTAAAATCTGGCTAAAACAACAAGCCACTTTACAACATACGAAAAAAGGGCAAACAAGTAACTACCAATAGTTCTCTGAACTAAAGTGCCCTGAACTGCGACGTGAGTGTTTTTGATAGTCGAGCTGCTTTAACACCTCACTCGTATCCTTAACCATACTCGGATTACCACATAAATAGAAAAAACTACGTTCCTGTGTCAATGGTACACCCGCTACTTTTTCCAATTCGCCAGCCTCTAGTAACGCAGGGATCCGACCACGTAATGTTTCTTTTCTATGTTCTCGAGATACCACAGGTACATAATGAAACTTTCCCTGATATCGCGCTTCAAGTTGCTGGATTTTATCCTGATAAACTAACTCGCCAGACGTTCTCACTGCATGCACCAATACCACATTATCAAAACGCTGCTGAGTATCCATTTCATCAATTAATGATAAAAAAGGGCCAATCGCAGTACCTGTAGACAACAACCATAGATCTTTTGTATAACGCGGGATCTCATCCAACGTCATAAAGCCTGCAGGATTTTTCCCCACATATACGTCATCGCCTACCTGTAATTTATCTAAGCGTGGTGATAATTGCCCATCAGGCACAGTGATAATCAAAAACTCCATCACATGTTGGCCCTGCGCCTGGTTCGGTGAATTAACAAATGAGTAAGCTCGACGAGTCCATTCATCAGCGCCATCGTACAGTGCTAACTTAGTGAACTGACCTGCGGTATAACGAGATATTTCGGCGGTGACCTGTAAACTGAATTCGCTATCAGTCCAATTGATACGCCCAGTAACTTCACCCTTAATTAGACCATGTGGTATTTCCTTCATTACGACCTCACAAATATAAATTGAGCATAATAAGAATAGTGCAAGAAGTATGAAAACAACGTGTTGAATACACGAAGAATTATAATTAGTTATGAGTTATAAATTTATGGTATTTCCCATTTTGCTCTTATTACTCCAATAATACAAACACAAGTCATCTCAAGGAGCTAATATGCTTATCAACAAACTCATTATGCTACTGGTATGTTTATCCATACTATTATCCGTCTTCACAAGTGGATTAATATCATCAGCATTAGATTTAGTCGCATTTTCATTATTAATCACTTATCTATTGAGAAAAAAGAAAGCAGAAAAAAAAGAAATCACATAAAAAATAGAATATAAACCAGTGAGCTGACACTAATAGCAGTCCAAAGTAACACGCCTAACAATAATGATTTTATACCTGCATCTCTTATTTTTTGTACCGTGATGCTCGCACCGATTAAGAACAAACACATGACTAATACTTGTTTAGAGACACTGAAAATACCTTGATAAAACACCTGATAGTCCGGTAGTACATACGCGATAAAAATAGCAAAGCAATAGAATAAGATAAAAAACGGGATTGTTAGTTTTTTACTATCACCTTTAAATAATAAGGCACTAATAAACGCCACAGGTACGATCCACAAGGCGCGAGCCAATTTTAATGTGGTAGCCGTTAATAATGCTTCATCACCATAAGCAGAAGCAGCACCGACAACAGATGACGTATCGTGAATAGCAATCGCACTCCATACCCCAAATGCATGTTGACTCATCTCCAATAGATGGCCTATAACGGGAAAGAGAAATAATGCCACTGAGTTAAGAATAAATACGGTCGCTAATGCCAGTGAGGTTTGATCATTTTTGGCATTAATAGCGGGTGCAACCGCCGCAATCGCACTACCACCACAAATTGCAGTCCCAGCAGAAATTAAATATCCGGTTTTTTTTTCAATTTTAAGCACTTTAGTTAGAATCCAGCCTAATATTAAAGTTAATATAATAGATGTAACGATAATACCAATAGCATCTTTAGTGGCAATAATTGCGTCTTCTAAGTTAATACCAAAGCCTAAACCGACAATAGAATATGCGAGAGTTTTTTTAGTGATTACACTTAAATTGATACGTTGAGGAACAAGGCCTAATGTGGCCAGCGTAAAGCCCAATACCAAGGCCACTGGCGATGAGATCATCGGCGTTAAACACAATAAGCCGATAGTGATAAACAATAGGTCAGTCTTTTTCAATGGAGAATTGGTGAATAATTTAAACATGGCGGACTCTCTCTTTCTAAGAGACAATAGTATAGCCTGCCCTATAAGTTAAAAACATTAGAATGAAATTAACCTACTGTTCATAAAAACTGAACAAAAAGACAAGTAAATATAATTACAATTAACTTGATCACACTTTTAAGTTTAAATGTAAAAAAATACGAACTTTTAACGATAATGGCTGACTTACTATAAGTTATCCTAGATTACACTAAGCTAATCCCAGTTAAATGACGATCGCGACCGCATTTATCCCGCAACAATGATTTTTATCACGAGGTTATCTGATGAAAAAACAAATTGATAAACCTAGATTAAATACCAACTGTCAGATATTAACCGAAATTGAACTAAATGCATTACGAGAAGAATTCGACATGAGTACAACACATTATGATATTCATGACTTAATACTGGCAGACATTCCACCTGAGATGCTAAAAGCACTACTACAAGCGGATTCAATTTCTATTATAGCGAAACATAACCAACAAGAATTACACTTTCCATTACATTTAACGAACGATGGCTACCAAAATAGTTTACAAGGTCCTTCAACATCAGATATTAGCCCTCAATTTAATCAGCATAAGCTTCATAAATTTCAATAAATTCAGATAGATTAGAGATTAAAGAATTGATGCAATCAGGGTCAAACATAATACCTGAGTTATCTTTCATATAGGTAATAACATCATCAATGTTCCAAGCCTGTTTATATAAACGTTTACTTAATAACGCATCAAACACATCTGCAACCATGACTATCCGTGCTTCTAACGGTATAGCATCCCCTTTTAATCCCATCGGATAACCATTACCATTAAAATATTCATGATGGTGAAGAATAATATTTTTTAAAAAATGATATTCTTCAACATGCTGTAGATTTTCAGGAAAATATCCAAGCACATCATTAATAATATCAACCCCATGCATACAATGCTGATTCATAATTTCACGTTCTTCTGGGGTAAATATCGTACAACTAAATAAAATATCATCAGGGATCTTATATTTACCAATATCATGAAAAGCCGCATACGATTCAATACAACGAATGAACTCATGGGAAATACCTTTCTCTTTACTTAAGAGATAAGCAAGTTTTGAGCTATAACGCTCCATCCTATGTAGGTGCCCTTTTGTTTCTGGATCTTTGGCATGACCCATATCTAATGCGATCGCGAGTGAAGTACTAATATACTGCTTTTTTTCAAATTGACGAACCATGAGTGAGCGGATAATCGCGGCTAAAAATAACATATCTTGCTGTATTGAGTACTCAGCAAAAAAATTTATCTCAGAAGCATTAAAAAACACCATCGCAATCGCATTCCCTTTAAACATCAAAGGATAAGAAAAACTACTACGGTGGCCATTATTCAATAAGAAAAGGGTTCTTGAATTTAATGCTAAACTTGATAAATCATTAACCACACGTTCTGATTTTGATTTAACCATTTTGGGAATACCACCCTTCTTATTTATTTTTTTTGTAAAAAGCTCATCATTGCTATCGACGACAAGCCGATCACGGACGAAATAATTAGACGCTTGATTATCTTTAATCAAAATAATAGAAAATCGAGATAGTCCCAGATAACTATTAATTGCAATGTTATAGAGCATATCAAGGTGGATTTCGGTACCTTCATCTTGGTTAAATACCTGGCTTATTTTACTATAATTAAGCATACATCAATCCTATCAGGCATGAATCAAGGTAAGTGCTAATTTTATTTCAAAGCACTCACTTCGAACGAAAACCAAAGACACAAACCAGCCACTGAAGCACCCATTAAGAGATAGGTACAATCTATAGTTGAATATATACTATTATTAAAATATGACAGTGATAAAAATTGTTTTTGTTAGTTACATCAAACTATTATCACCATAACTTCCTATTAAATGGCAAATTAGTAAGTTTTCTATTAGTAAAAACCCACCTCAAGATTATCCGTGTTAGCGAATACGACGAACATAGTCTATACCGTGTTCAGATATCTACGGCAGAACATAAGTACAAGTACCATACTTTAGTCATCCATAGACACAACAATCAATAATGAAACCTATAGATCAGTAAGTAGTCTTATTGTGAATGCT
This sequence comes from Moritella viscosa, assembly GCF_900120065.1. Taxonomy (NCBI): domain Bacteria; kingdom Pseudomonadati; phylum Pseudomonadota; class Gammaproteobacteria; order Alteromonadales; family Moritellaceae; genus Moritella; species Moritella viscosa. The sequence continues at coordinate 63,250 of NZ_FPLG01000020.1, read as the reverse complement.
GTAGTGGACGTTCACCTGTAATCACGATTACATCAACTTTTACAACATATTCGAATGCTATAGTAATGATAGACATTTACTTTCATTCTTGAGGAAACCTTATGCTAAATGAGAATCATGCACTTATCTTTGACTTTCCAGAATTAAAACAAGATATCGTTTATTTAAATTATAAAAATGAAACGTTCAGAGAGAAATCAAAGCAATACCACCTATTAGATTATGATATTCGTCAATTGGAAATGGATGGTAGTCCAACTGACGATAAACATATGACACAGTTAAAATTACAACGGGCCAGATTAAAAGATGTGTTGTATCAGCAATTAAAACAACATCATGACGAAGTGCGATCAGCATCTTAAACGACGAAGCGGATCTAAGGGTTCGCTTTTTTACTGCAAAAAATTAACTGAGTTAAAGTGATACTGTATATTTCGACATTCATCAAGAATACGTTACTATCGATTTCTAATAATAATTTCGTCATTAAATATCAATATACGGTGACGAGAACGAAGGAAATGTCAATGTCACTGCCAATTTTATACTCGCTACAAAAGTGTCCTTATGCGATGCGGGCACGACTGGGATTATTACTCGCCCAACAGCCTGTCATGTTACGCGCCGTAGTCATGAAAAATAAACCCACAGAAATGTTAGACGTTTCACCTAAGGCAACAGTGCCAGTATTAGTACTTGATGATGGCAGTGTTATTGACGAAAGTTTAGATATTATGATTTGGGCACTGCACCAAAGTGATCCATTAAACTTACTACACAGTGAAGATCCAGAAGCGTATCCAGCGATGTTAGCGCTGATTAACATTCACGATACCGTATTTACTTCGGCCTTAAGTAAGTACAAATACGCAGTACGTTATCATGAAGATAATGAAGCTGAGTTACGAGACCAGTGTGCTGATTATGTAATGATGCTAGAATTACGTCTCACTCAACACCATTATTTAATGGGTGAGAAAGTCAGTTTAGCTGATTACGCTATTTTACCGCTGATCCGCCAATTTGCTCGTGTAGATCGCCAGTGGTATCTGCAAGCGCCCTTACCACATTTACGCAATTGGCTTAATCAACATTTACAAGATCAACGCTTTGCCAAAGCAATGGCAAAATACCCACAATGGTTAGAAAATAAAGAAGAGTTTTTATTTGGTCATGTAAACTAAAGACAAAAAAGGGCAAACATAATATCGATTATGCTTGCCCTTATCGTCAGTATTTACGTCAATGAGATCTATAAATAATAGTTAAGCAACATCTTTCACTACGTGCACATCTTTTACTTGTCTAGCTGATCGTTCAGATAGTAATTTTCCTGATTGCTCGGCTAATTCAACCTCTAACATAGCTTCAACATAACCCGGAGAGTGCGTTGCACCCGAAATCAAGCGATACATTGCCGGGATAACCAATAAGGTTACTAAGCTCGCAAACGCCATCCCAAAGAACACGACAGTACCAACAGCAACACGACTTTCTGCCCCTGCCCCGCTGGATAATATCAATGGAATTGAGCCTGCTAACGTTGTAAATGCCGTCATTAGAATTGGGCGTAAACGACGTGCAGACGCATCAATAATAGCTTGCTCTAGTGCAACACCACGGTCACGTAACTGGTTGGCAAACTCAACGATTAGGATACCGTTTTTAGTCACCATACCAATTAACATGATCATACCGATTTGACTATAAATATTCAGACCAACGCCCATAAAATACAGGCCTAAGAACCCTCCTAGTACTCCCATCGGCACAGTGAACATCACAACCATCGGATTAATAAAGCTTTCAAACTGCGCCGCTAATACTAAATAAGCCACCAGCAGAGCTAAACCAAATACAATTAAGATACTACTTTGATTTTCTTTAAAATCTTTTGATTCGCCAGAATAAGCAATAGAAATATCACTCGGTAATGATTCAATCGCTTGTGCATCTAAGAAATCCAATACTTCACCTAAGGTATAACCATCACCCAAACTACCGCTTAAGGTAATAGACTTTTGCTTATTGCTGTGAGATAAACGACTTGCTGAAGCCACCTCTTCGATTGTGGAAATGGTATCCAGCGTGATCAGATTACCATTCGCACTACGGATATAAATTTGGCTTAAATCATTCACGTTGTTAAAGCTGTTTTCATCACCACGCAGATAAACATCATATTCCTCACCACGTTCGATATAGCTGGTTTCACTACGACCACCAAGCATGATCTCTAACGTTGTTGATACTTCATCAACGCTGATACCAAGCTCTCCAGCCCGCTCTTTATCAATACTCACCACCAGCTCAGGGGTTTTTTCAGAATAATCTAGGTCTCCACCAACCAATACACCTGCATCCTCGGCTTTTTGTTTTAGTAATTCCGCCCACTTTTCTAATTCCGAATAATCAGAACCACCGAGTACGTATTGCACAGGGTCACCCGAACCGCCACGAAAGCCTGGCATTATTGGACGAACCATCACATCGGGAATATCTTTTAACGCTTTTGCCACCATGCCTAATGCTTCACCAGCACTGACAGTACGATCAGACCAATCTTCAAGAATAATGATCACAAAACCGGTTTGATCACCGGCGCGACCACCAAATGCCGGCGCCTCTGTGCTAAAGGATTTAATAACACCTTGCCCAACTAAAGGTAATAAGCGCGCTTCAACAATATCCATGTTTGCAGTCATGCGGTTAAAGCTCGTGCCTTCCGCGCCTTTAACAAACGCAAATAATACTCCGCGATCTTCTTGTGGAGACAGCTGTGACGGTACTTGCTTCATCAATAAAAAGCTGCCAACAACACAAGCGATAATAACCACAGGCGCTGCCAAACGATATTTAATCGCCTTAACAACAATACCGCGATAACCGTTTTCTAACCGTTCGAATAATCCTTCCATCCACAAACTAAAGCGGCTGGTTTTTTGTTCTGTTTTTAACATTTTACTGGCAAGTACCGGCGTTAGTGTCAGTGCAATCAATGACGAGAAAATCACTGACATTGCTAACAATACCGAAAACTCAGTAAATAACAGGCCCACCATACCATCCATAAAGGAAATAGGCAGGAACACCATCACCAATACCATTGTCGTAGCGACTACCGCAAAACCAACTTCTCGCGTACCTTTATAAGCAGCGAGCAGTGGCTTCTCACCTTGATCAATGTGATGGAAAATATTCTCGATTACGACAATAGCATCATCCACAACTAGACCAATCGATAGAATAAGCGCCATTAAGGTAATTAAGTTAATCGAAAAACCAAAATAATAAGCAGCAATAAATGACGAGATTAACGATACTGGTACGGTAACCGCGGGGATCAAGGTAGCGCGCGCCTGACCAATAAAGATATATAAGACGAGTACAACTAAACCACCTGTGATGAATAGCGTGCTGTACACTTCCGAAATAGATTGATCAATAAACACCGTTGAATCGTAATCAACCGCTAAATTCATGCCTTTCGGTAAGAAGCTTTGCATCTTATCCACTTCATCATGCACTGCATTCGCAACATCGAGTGGGTTAGCATCCGATTGCGCGACAATTCCTAAGCTAAGATTAACGATACCATTGCTTTTAAATGACGAGCTTTCATTCTGGGCCCCGACATAGACTTGTGCTACATCGCGTAAATAAACAGGTGAACCGTCACTTGCAGTCCGTACAACAAGGTATTCAAAGTCTTTTGGTTGGTCATATAATCGTGCCGTACGCACTGACATTACCGTGGTATCATTACGTACTTCACCACCTGGGTTTTCGACATTATCAGTTTTCAATGCAGTGACAATATCACTGGTTGTTACCGCTCGGCCGGCCATTAAATCAGGGAACAATTTAACGTACATAACCTGATATAAACCACCCGAGAAACCGACCGAACTCACACCCGATATCAAGCTAAAACGATCTTCTAATACCCGCTGAGCGTAATCAGTCAGCTGAGTTCTATCCATTTCCGTTGAGTTTAAATTGATATAAACCGAGGGTTCACCATTGCCATTATCTTTCGATACGATGGGATCATCCGCTTCATTCGGCAGACTGCGCTGCGCTTTCGCAACCGCATCACGAATATCACTGACACCTTCTGTTAAGTTCCACCCCAAATCAAAGGTAACAGTAATTCTCGACATACCATTACGGGTTACCGAACTCACTTCATCGATACCACTAATACCGGTAATTTGATCTTCGATGACAGACGTGACCTGGCTTTCCATAATGGATGCAGCAGCACCTTCATAACGCGTCATTACGCTCACAACAGGGCTTTCAACATCCGGCATTTCACGTACCGCAAGTTTACTAAACGACACAGCACCAAAAACACAAAGCAATAAGCTTAATACAATAGCAACGACCGGTCGTTTAACTGACGTATCAGACAACCACATTAGTTAGTCCCCTGTTGGCCAGTCAAATCATTCACTTTCAGGCCATTGCGCATATTAACTAAGCCTTGAACAACGATACGATCACCAATTTCTAAACCACTTTCAATCAGAACTTGATCAACAATACGTGCACCTAACGATACTTGGGTACGCGTCACTCGCGCATCTTCACCAACCACATACACAAAACGTTTAGTACCCGAATACTCCAGCGCTTGTACAGGAATGATAGGTTCGTTAATCGCAGGGAAAACCACACTTGATGACATCATCATCCCTGGTTTAAGACGATTATCCTTATTCTCAAAATTAACCCGAACACGTAAGTTTAATGTTTCTGCATTAATCCGTGAATCGATAGCAACCACTTCACCTTTAAAGCTGCTGCCAGACCATGCTCGACTTGTTGCGGTAACAACCATGCCTGTTGATAATTGTGATAAATAACGCTCAGGCACAGCAAGATCCAGTTGCATCGTCGATAAGTCATCCAGTGTTAATAATTCAGTGCCTACCGACACCATTTTTCCTCGGCTAAAATCTAGCAAGCCGACTGTACCCGCAAAAGGGGCTGTTAAATAATGATCATTCACATTCGCTTGTGCAGCAGCTAAACGCGCTTCCGCAATATCCACTAATGCCGTTTGTGCGTACACCTCGGTTTGCGTGATCGCATTACTTTTTACCAGCGTCGAATATTCATTAAGCTTGCGTTGTTCATCGATGAAATAAGCATTTGCTTCCATCAATGCAGCTTGCGCTTTACTGTCATCGAGTTGCACTAATAGCTGCCCTGCTTTCACAGTTTGATTGGCTCGAATCTTAATACTGTCGACTTTACCTGCCACTTCAGGTGCCACGCTAACAAATTGATCTGACTGTAATTTACCAATCAATGAAATAGATTGTGAAACTTCGTGGTATTGCACGGTATCCGTATATACAGAAACCACATGTTCAGCACCTTTTCCAGCATTGCCACCTTTGGCATGAACGGGAGCCGTATAGCTAGCGAAGCTAAAAATAAGAGCGCTAATTATCGTAAGGAAAGTACGTTTATACATTATATCTCTTCTATAAAAATGAGCGTGGCAGCTTTCATCCATGAATAGCGCGTCTAAAATTTTGATTCCATATAATACCGTAAAATAGGCAGGGAAATATGGAGAAAATGAGGAGATTAGGGTCAGCAAGTGTAAAGTTTGTCAGGATTTTAAAATACACCTGTCGGTATTGATTAATTTCAGCGATACCGACCAGTTGTCCTTACTTCTTAACTGTATTCACGAAAATTGTCATATCAGGCACTTTATTATTCAGCTCACACGAATACTGTTTTCACATTTAAGGCATAGAAAAATAAAAATAATAACCTACAATCACAGCTATAATGGGACATTAAAACCAGAAAGGGTGACGAAAGTAGATTTAGATACCAAAACAATACAAATTTAAAGTTAAAGAAACTGCAAGTGATTGATATTTGAAAATGTACTCATAATTAAAAATCAGCAGTACATCCAGTTACAATAAACCCAAAATAAAACACAACATACTGACGTGTACCCAAAATACCGCATTATTAATCCATAAATCATCAAATAACATGACAATAAACTACGATTTACATAAATAACACGACAATATGGTCATGTTTATAGTTTTATTTTTCCTTATGCGTTTATATGTCGCCATGTATTACGCATAACTTGTTTCGAAACATAAAATAAAAAGACAATACGTTGTCTTTTTAAATATTTGGTAAAACCGGGATAGCTATACTTATGCATAAGATTATTTCAACACAGCAGTGCCAGTTAGTCGATGAATGGAATGAGTTTTTATCTACTAATTTTAGCTTATTCAGTGCTACGAAATTGACCGATAAATTTCAGTGCACAGCTGATCTCGTTCATTATGATACAGGCGTTAAATTTACAAAAGTTACAGCGTCTCCAAGAATAATGACCACTATTAAAAGTTCTTCTAACGCGTACTTTTTTCTTATTTTGTCAAAAGGGCCAATTAAATGGATAAATGGCAGTAGATGGGGTGAATTAAAACAGGGAGGAATGGTTGTCTTCGACCTCAGCAAAACAGTTCGGTATGAGTTACGTCAGCATTGCGATGTAACTACATTATTACTACCTTACGACCACTATATAGATGATGCAACAGTTGAAAGTATTAGACATCATTGCTCACCTTTATTTAACGATGCTATTTATGAAATTCTTCAAGGGATGACGAGTAGTGACGACAATCTTTACCAAAAAATAATGGCTGTATCCAGCTTGTTACCGCTAACAATCTGTAGCAGAAAAAACGAGAAAAAAGCAGATAAAATCTTTGATCTAGCAAGAAAATATATCAGGGAAAATGCGCATGATTCCTCATTTAATTTGCATAAGCTAGCCGCAAAATTGTACATGACGGAGAGAGCCATTCAGCGCCTATTAGTTGCTAATGGGACGACTTACTCTCAATTAATTAAGGTTGCTAGAATTAGCTTACTTACAAGCAAGTTGAAAAAAAGTACAACAAAAACAATTTCTCAAATGTGCTACGAGAGTGGCTTTAACTCATATGCAAATGCGTACATGCAATTTAAATCAGTTCACGGACAGACAATAGGTGAACTTAAATTACAGCTTAAGTTACCGCTGTAAGTACATTATTCAACTGCAAAATTCTGTCACTCTGAGATTAAAAGTTTAAAGGACTTTTGTTCTGTAACTGGTCGGAGCCTGTTTTTGGCGTAAAGCGGGGATTAAAGTCCGCTATAAATTTCGGTAACCATATATGGTTTCTTCGATATTATTGGTTCCATCCAGGCGCATTTCTTTAATCAATCGGTCCTGTAATGTTTACACGCTCAACACGGCCTTTAGCTTGAGAGCTATTAGCACAGAACAACTCTATATTCAGGTCTTTCAGAGCCCGTCCAAATTGCGTTGTTTTAGCCATTTTAGCATCCCGATCATTCACTTTAAATACGCTATGCTTGTCTGAATGAAACGCGGTTGTATTACCATATTACATGATATATTCACGCGTTATGGCCATATAATCGAGCGTTGTTTCTGCATTAGTAAATCTTAAACTCATAATCTGACTGGTAGCATCATAGGTAGAAATGATCAGGCAACATTTATCGCTGCGACCTTCAAACCAGTCATGATGAGAGCCATCAATTTGTATGAGTTCACCGAAGCAATCACGACGATAGCGAGGCTGATATACCTTAGGTTTACGCTTGGCGTGTGGTCGCCAAAGACCGTCGGAAATCATCCATTGACGCAGTGTTTCAACGCCCACAGTCATAGTGAATAACATCAGTAGATCCAGAGCGTAGAATTGATGCTCAGAAGATAGTTCAACATGACATTTATAGCGGTGACAAACCTGACATCTCTAACTGGGACTTACAAACGGCTGTTATGGCAAGTTTAAAATGTCACCTGTATATTTACAACCTTGTGTGCTGTTCAAAAAAACATCTCGTAGAATATATTAACCACATTACTATGATATAACTCACACCTTTACCCCCAAAAAAATAAGAATACAAAATTTTAATTAATAATAAGTCTCATTATCAAAAACGAAGTTTAAACATGAGGAATTTATTATTAATATTTATAATTTTAAATTCTTTTAATACAGCTCAAGCATCCAGTTCACTTTTCAAGGGGTTGGAAAGACAGCAAAAACCTTATAGAAGCAGGGTATGAGTACTGCTTGAAATCTACATTCGGTATAAAAGTTATTAACCTCACTCAAGATACAATTTTTATTTCAAATAAAAGAGGCAAGATATTTGAAGTTGATCCGGAGAGTTTTTTTAACCGTTTTCCAAGCACAGAGAAAAGTGTGTGGGGTGTAATAATAATTGGTGTGTCATCAAAGACAGGTACAAGTAGTTATTGCGGAGAGAGTTCGGGTGGAAATAATCATTTTTAACATTATATTAGCATTTACAATCAGCTTGTTACAATTTTTTTATATAAAATCAAATAAGTTAATAAATAGTCCGTTTGTAGCTCATGGATATATATTTATAATATTTACTTCAATGTTATTTATTGAAACAATCCCTTTATTTAAAATATTATTTTTGGTTATTTTATGGCTTCTTACTGAATATAAACCTCTAATTTATATCTTCAATATTGATAAATCGGCACGGTTTTTTCTCGTTGTTTTTTCTACACTGACTATATTAATAAATGCTCTTATTTAAATAACAAGACCGTTCATAAATGACACTTAGAGTAGTAAAATGGTTTTGTTCGAAATCTGGACCTACAAATGACTCTGTACATAATCATCTTTATGTTCACTACCCGTACAGGGACGATTTTAGCCCTAGATCTAAAAAGCCTCCAATTAGGAGGCTAATTTCAATGAACCACTACAGTTTTCAACCAAAATTTAATCTGACAGACAGCGCATAAAAAATGGATAACGGTCAGATTTGTCCTGAAATTAGTGTTTAAAATCTGCCTGTGCAGAACCTAACCACGCAATTTTCCCCGGCTTGTAACTTAATTGGTGTGCTAACACCTGTTGGGCGGATGAATCGCTTACTTCAAGTATTAACTGATTAATCGTATCGGTAACAAATATGTTTCCATTACGTTTGTCTTTAATTATTTGTACGGGGAGGTCATCCCCAGTAATTTCACCGAATTCAGGAACGGATTTCCACAGATCTATGCTGTAGCTTAATTCAAAATTATTACTAGCATCAAAAATTCGCATTTTACCCTGAGATGTCACGACAATAAGCCCGTCTTCTGTTGCAGTGAAACCTAATATATTATCATCTGAATTTTCTTTCCAAGGTAACTCAACAAGTTCGTTATCTTTTAAAAAAAACATCTGATAATCATCTGTTATTGCTAATATTGTATTGGCGAGTTTTAATCCAATAAGATGCTTAATCCTCGAATCTACCCCAAATTCAGCTGGGTAATTTAACTTGCGGCTGCTAAAATTGCTCTGTTCAATAGCCACGATACCATCACTGCACGCAAAAAATACTTGACTTTCTATTTGAGCGCTGCTGTTCAAATCAGGACACGTTTCATCAACAGCACCGTGGGGATGAAAATGATTGCCATGACGTTCCATCAATAAAACGCTATCAGGAAGGTTACCTTCTACCTGATCCCAAACAAAACTAGTTAAGAGCATATCTCCTAATATTTGAGAAGTTCCATGCATCGAAAAACCAAATTTCTGTCGTGCAATAATGTCTCCGGTACCAATGGAAGCTTCATTTAAAATTCGAAACTCGGCTCCTTCCCCACTGGCTCCATTTCCGTCAAAAAATACGGATACCTCCCCATTAGACAAATCATAATTAGCAGGCTTAATACCGCTATACTGGACTGACAAGAGATTAGGATCTTCAGTCGTTATATGCACATGATCCCCATGGGTTTCTGAAATTACACCACTGTCGATTATTTCAATTAGATTTTCCTCTCTTTGAAAAGCAAGTACATATCGACCTAACGGGCTGGTTTTTAGCGCCGATGGCACATTTTGTAAAGCCATTTGACCAATTGGGTCCATATTTTCTGCATTGACGATATAGACCATATTCTTTTCGGCCTCTTGTATCGCTAAACGAGAAAAATCACTAATAGATAATTCTGCTTTGGTTGTAGAGGTTTTTGTTGCAGATGAATTTTCGTTGTTACATCCAGATAAAATGAGAGTAGACATTATGATAGAGAGCATTGTTAGTTTCACTGTCATCGAAGAAGATTGCATTCGTGTTCCTTGTGTTTGTAAGATGATTTTACTTATCTACATAACACATTTTATTACCTAAATAGATTGAATCTTTACCTATAACGAGGATACGTTCGCTAAATCATCGGTCTAAGGGACACATCCTAAGATAATTGTATTTTCAATTGCGGGTGAACAAGAGTTCGCAGATAAAAAAGGGGCCGTACATCCCCGTGTATCGGTTGATTTTGGCAAAGAGTTCAACTGCTTATTACGCGTTTATTTAACTCAGTTACCAACATAATACACCGTGATTTTTAAACATGAGATTTAACAGTAAAGCGCATCCAGCTCGCCGTTTTTAATACGCATATTCACACGTAATAGAGCATGTTGAGCAATATTTAGTACGTCTTTCATGCTCTCATAACAATCCTGTTCATTCTTGCCGTAAGCAAAAAAGTTTAGCGTCACTTGATGACCCATACCACCAGTATCTGGTTTATCTCCGAGTGCTAAATAACATGTTGGTGATTGCGATAAACCAATCGCGCCAGTGTTAAAGCTCGGTTTCATCGACGATGCCATTGATTGAATATTATTCATTAACCAATTAATGCTTTTTTCCTGACAGTTTTCGGGAATATCTCGAAATAAGATCATTAACCGAGCACTACACTTTTTAGCATACGGATATTGTTGATCAATATTATCCTCTACCGCATTAAACACACAATCGTTACTTTCCAATAGCGAGCTTGAACCATTTACCCACTCAATTAAGCTATAAAACTGTTCAACAAAGTCCCATGTATTAAATGGCAGCAGATCTTCTAATGTACTACGGATCAACTTAGGCTGTCGTTTAAAGTCCATGTATACACTCGACTCATCCGATACCATATTCGTCCACGGATGAGATCTTAACGCTGAGTCATCAATTTTTTTGGAAATAAAAACGTCCACAGTTACTGCCTTTGTTGATTATACATAATAATGAAGGTTGAATTTTAACAGTGTTCCAGCGATATATTAAAAGTTTTATCAGCTAAAATTTTCATATCGAGTTCAATCGTCATCCGCCAGTCACCACATTTATCTGCAATCGGTTGCCACACAGTATCACCTAAATAAAAATTCCAATCGTTATTTGTCACATGAACCTCCCCAGTAAATGGCGCACGCTCATTGCCCTCTGCATCTAAAATACCTGGATGGTCAATACAAAAACGGATCTTGGCTCCACGGGCTTTTTTAATATTAACGATAAAGCCAAACTCAATATCAATTTCGGCTGGAATATTTGTCGTAAACTGCTGAATACTCGGTAAGTCTTTTGATTTACTCAGCCATTGAGAATGAATGCCATATGTTTGCATTTTAGTGACGGGTTTATATTTAGCCATTATTTCACCTCGGTGACGATCATAAATGAATGCTATCAATAATACCGATGACGAGCGCTTGTGGGAAGGTGTAAACACCTACCACAAGGACGAACTAGTTATTTTGTCCCAAGCAACTTAAGAATATAGCGGTATTAAACGGTTTTTTCATAAAGTAAATATCGGGATGACATGCACTATCAACTATCTCATTTTTATCATTAGCCGATAAAATAAAATATTGGGTTTGCGCATTCCCTTGAATACATTTCATTTTGGCAATTAATTCCAATCCATTCACCTCACCTAACTGATAATCAACAATCACAACATCTGGTTCTGCATTCACAAATTGAGTTAACGCAACTTTAGAGTTATTCGCGCAAACAGTATTAAACTGTTTTTCTGCCAGCATCGCCTCACATACTTCCAGATTAAAGCTGTTATCGTCTACAATTAAAATATGTACATCACTGTAATTTATCGGATTTAATCGTTGTGATAATCTTGATGAATCCAACTGACATGGAAAGTGCAGCATGATTTTAGTACCCTCATTTTTAACACTGTGCAGCCTTAGCTTGCCGCCGACCTGAGCTAATAATTGGTTACAAGTATAAAGCCCCAACCCAATACTCGAGACATGTTTTAGTTTTGATTCAGTATCCACTGTGAAAGGATTAATAAGTAACTCTTTGGTTGATTTTGACATGCCAAGTCCAGAATCTTGGATCAAAATACGCACATAATAACCACGAATTATTGACTCCTCGTTAAAACCTACACGCTGACAAATATCAATATGACAACGTACAGCCTTACCCGTACTATATTTCAATGCATTATTAATCATGTTGGTGATAACTTGAAATAATTTAGAACTATCAACACTGATTACTGCAGGTAACTTCTCACTGACATGAAAACATAATGTTTTACCTGCTGGAATACTCAGCTTGTTATAATAATCTTGGATATTACCTATGCATTGCATGGTATTGACCGGAACATTGTTTAATACTAAAGCCCCTAAAGTTGACTTGCTGTAATTCAAGGTGCTTTCAGCCACTGAAGACAGTAAATTAGCCGACCACTGTACCTTTTCAATAAGAGCACTATGTTCATCACTGATTTCAGGCATATCCCTTAGCATCTGGCTATAACCTAATAACGCATTAATCGGCGTTCGAATTTCATGATTAATACTTGATACCATCGCGACATTTAGTTTATTTTCCCTCGTAATACGTTTAAATAAACGCTTATTCTCTAATTTAAAATACAGCAACACAAAAATAAGCGAACAAATAAATATTAAGGATAATAGTACACAAACAAACTCAATGATCATTGATGGTGACGCCCGCGAGCCGATACTTAGCGTATAATCAAAGTTATACTCTGGGAGGCTAATTTTCAGTTTGGTATTATGACTAAAAAACTCAGGTATGATGCTTGTTGATCGCATCATACAATTTTTATTTTTAACTGATAGTTGTGATGAAGAATATTGAAAACAAGTATTTTTCAATTTATTGATGTTAAATAACAGGCGTTTTATTGGTGTAGCATAAAATAAATATGGCATATGAGGATCATTTATATCAACACCGATCAACTCATAGTTATCAAGTTTCCCCCTAAGATTGCCATGTTCATCTAAAATGGTTTTTAACTGTTCCAATTTAGGTGCAAACTTTTCATCCGAAATATAACCTAGCCTCATTTCAGGTGTTAAGGTAAAAATTAGCGCTTCTCTTGCCCCCAACAACTCTCGGGTAAAAGTAGAAAACTCATTTTCATTTACCTTTACTGAAGATTTAAAAAAAGATTTAATCGCATTAATAATAAGTTTATGTTGTAAATTCTTTTCTTGACTAAACGCCATTAGCGTTGCCACTTTGTTATCGTGGTTATTTTTAGATTCATCTAAACTATAACTGACAAATGAAGTAACAAGGACGGCCGTAAATAAAACACAAACACAAATATAACTGTGAATATTAAATTTATAATTCATCTTCAATCGCTGCAACTTGCCCGTAAATGTTATCAGTAAGACAATGTAACTGCCCAAGAGTAGCCATCATATTTATCTGTTCATCAAGAGCAAGAGATAGATAGCGGCATATTCCCTTAAGCTGATGCTTTAGAGCATTCAGCTTTTCATCATTATCAACTAACGCAGTTTGCTGGTGAATATTAACTAACTCTTCGACCAATGCTCGGTATAAAGGCAAGCGTCTTTCTTCACTATACCTCCCAAAAAAGTGACGTAGACTGTCACTAATATCAATGTTCATTAATAGCAGCATCCTTATGCACGTAACGATTAACCCAAGCTTTTAAGTAACGCCCTTCAATTGGTGGGCTATATAGATAGCCTTGTCCAATATCACAACCAAGCTCATCTAAAATATTAAATACACTTTCAGTTTCAATGCCTTCAGCAACAACGCTAACAGACATTTTTTTAGCCAAGGCGATCGTGGACTCAACAATAAGAAGATGCTGTTTGTTGGTATCAATATCACACACAAAAGAGCGATCAATTTTAATTTCATTAAAAGGGATGATATCTAAACGTTCATAAGTAGAATAACTTTTACCAAAATCATCTAATGAAATACCGATATCATTAATAATCAATCGCGCGATAGAGTTTAATACGCAGGCTTGATTAATCACTTTTTGTGATTCAGTAAGCTCTAAGATTAAGTTAATGTGAGAGTGAGTTTTCTTATAACTAATGATGTAATCAATCAAGCTATCACAAATCAAATCTTCAGCAGTGACATTAATCGATAACCTATAGTTAGTAAAGTTCGTTTCACTCTCCCAGTATTTGAATGCTGTAGCGATAATCATCTTCGAAAATTCGACATTAAGCCCAGCCTTATCAATCAAAGGTAAAAACGTATCGGGATAAATATAACCATTCTCATCGTACATTCTGGCTAACACTTCAAATCCTATAATACATTTACTTTTCATATCCACTTGAGGTTGAAAACAAAGTAATATTTGTTCATCCTCAAGCAGCTTATCTATATCATAATCAGATGCACTCTCGGGTGATTTCACTCGGATTTCATTATCATACTGGCTTTGTAAGCGTGTCGCTTGCGCTAAAATAAAGCCCACATTAATCGGTTTTTCAAAAACTCCAACTAAATTCAATTTCAAGCTGCTAACAATACTACCGACTAACCCAAGAGTCCGTTTATCCGAAGAGCTAATAACCGCAAGTGGTATGTTTGAATAACATGGGTGCACAGATAAGAAGTTAATCACCTCCATTCCGTCGCTGTTATTCATTTTTAAATCCAAGATCAGTAAATCAATATTGCCTTCGGTAGCAACAATAGTTTCAATACCTTGATTTGCATCTTCAGCTTCAAACATCTGAAAATCATGCTCGAAACGAGTCTCGACAAGATCGGATTTAATCGCTTCTCGGACAAATTTTTGGTCATCGACAATCAAAATATTCATAATTACTCCGCTATATACCGACGTTCGTAGGTTGTATTTTTCGTGTTGGTATAACTGAAAGCATCAGCATATTTCGGTTTGCCATAACTTCAGAACGACTCATAATAAACGAATAATTCTGAATGATTTTAGATTTGTGTTCAATTGGTTTGACTTTAAACATGGGGATTTTCATCTGCATTAATTTTTGTTTCAATTTGCTATCACAAGTACTAAAACTTAAATATTCCATCGTTTTATCTGTCGCTAGCTGATTAAGGTAGACAGACATCATATGATTATCAATTTGTGGGGATACACCAAAAGAAGAGAGTACGACCAATACATTCGCTCGGTCTTGTTTCTCAATATTCAGTAATTCCAAAATACCTATGCTGCTATTCATAAATTCAAATAATGCTTTCGTGGTTACCTTGCAAAATAAGCAATGTCCAACGAGTTGGTTCAAACTACAAAAAGCAGATACTAAAGTGAGTGGTTTTAGCGACTCTGTAGTCGTAATTTTTTGACGTGTTGGAAATAAACGGGGATTCCCCTCATACATCAAACAAAGCTCTAACATCGATTCAAAATTAGCATCATCAGGTAGCATTGATTGAGTATAGTATTGCTCATTTTTATAATAAGGGTGAGTAACTTTATCATTCTTGACGCAAGACGAAAGTTGAATAAAAGATAAACTTTCTTCTACAAAATCAGCATTTGAACTATAGATATTAAACAGATCATCACCAAAAATTTCCGCTATTTCGGACTGTTTGGTTAAAGACGGTGTGTTAATACCACGTTCCCAACGGCTGATCGAGATTGTATCTAAGCTATTAAAAGAATGGCTCCTCTCATTTAATAAAGCGCGTAAGTCCTCTTGAGAAAGGTCATGTTCTGTGCGCATTTTTCTTAAAAAACTTGAAAACACCCTCATTATTACAGTTTTTTGATAAGAGTATATTTTATATACCATCTTCACTTCCAATTATATCGAATGCCGTTATAACAAACCTAATTACTTTCATTATCCAACGTCACCAAGTAAAAAATAAAAATGCCACCAAACAATAGATTTATAAATATATGCTTATGCATGCATTAATTCCACAGTAATAATTTTAATTTTATTTTAATAAATGCCTACATGCGAAGCATGCATAAACATTGACATCTCAACTAGGCATATGTTTATACATATATGTAAAATATTACTCTGGTGGTAGATATAACGGCTCGTTATGCTACATCACGCAACAAATTCTCTATACCTGATACACAGTATTCAGGCTGGTATTAGTCGTTCTGTGTGCATAGCACCACGTTAACCCTTGTGAATAAGTCCTCATACACAAGTTGTTAAAACATGTCCTTTAAAAAAGATAAACTTGAAAAACAGCACAAATCATATTCCGCTTTTTTTTGTGTCAAAAAAGGAAAGTAAATGAGTAAATTCATCCAGAAATTTGATATAATCGCGAAATATCTTCATTGGATCTCCGCTCTCGTTATCTTGTGGGCAAGTATATCCGGGTTATACATCGCTTTTTTCGAGCTAGAAACGCAGATCAAATCCCAAATTTTAAGTTTCAACGTATCGATAACAACGGTATTTATTCCACTATTCTGCTGGCGTATTTACCACCAAATAAAACAAGGTACACCCCAAGCACATCCCGCGATGTCTACATTAGAAGTCAAACTCGCCCACCTCGGACATACCTTGCTCTACATACTCGTTTCATTGGTGCTAATCAGTGGGGTATTGATGATGGATCATGATGTGACTATATTTCAGCTATTTACTATTCCACAACTACTGCAACAGCAAAGCGGTATTCATTTTTTTGAAACCATGCATTTGTATACCTGTCGATTATTAGTTGTATTAGTCGTGTGTCATTTAGCTGCATTAATAAAACATGAAGTGATGGGCAGACGTATTTTGAAAAGAATGATTTAGCGATTAATAAAAACGGTGAGATAAACACCGCTTTTTGCTCTTTATTCTTAAAAGGAAATCATTTAATTTCCTTTATTTACTTATTTTCCTTACTCCCCAACTAATAAAACACCAAACTCATACCTCCCTGGTAATCGAGGGTAAATTTCGCCATTCATAGTTGAATAAGTCATTATTTTTTTACCATCAGCAGAGTCACTAGGATCTACTGTATTACCTGCAGGTGTATTACTCCATAGATCTGCAGACAGATCCCCAACTTCCTGTTTGAAAGAACTAGCAAACGTTTTTGTATTCATTGCTGGTCCATAGCAGGCAACCTCTGTTAATGAATCTAATTCTTTAATATTAGGTAAACGCCACTGCTTTATACCAGAAAACTGATGCAGTGCATGGTTACCATTAGGATCATTAATAGTTTCAACAGTAGTCAGCGCACTTTGCCAGTAAAAACCCTGTGGTGTGCCATCACATGTTTTATCAACCCTATTCCAAGTTTGTCCAAGTCGACAGCGCATCCAAGTTAAACCTGTTAGCTGGTCTTTTACAGAACCTTCATTGTTAAGGACAAAGCGTGTATCAGGCGCTGAACGAGAAATATTAATAGAGCATTCCTGTGCGATAACAGAGGTAGAAGCAAGAACAAGTAGAGAAATAATAAAGTGTTTCATGGTTATTTACCTCCAGTAGAAACTAAACGAGCAGGGAATAGGTATGAATAAGAAATATAAGGATTATCAGGATTATCAGGATCTACGCGATCAGTATAAATCTCCAAGAAACTAGCCTCACCTCTACTATTACCAAGCGTGCCTATTGTTCTAATACTGATTGCGCCTTTAATATTCTGAGCATCAGTGTTTGGGTAACTCACAGTCTGAGTCCAAATACTACCGGCAGAAGTATCACTCCCCCCCTTGCTTTGATTTGGGAAATATTTAACGGCAAGTCCATAAATACTGTTATCTTCATTCACCTTAGTTTCACCAAAGTCGATTAAATTATAAAATTCATACCCCATTGGTAATCGCCAATCACTTTTACCACATAATTGTATTTTATTTAAATACTCAGCATAATCTTGTGTCGAACAGATTTTATCTCCGCTTGTTTGACAGGTAGCTTCCGCTAAATCCTCCACGTAAGGAGTGACTTGACCCGGGATCTCAACTGCAAACAAACGATCTTTGTCTTGAATCGAAGAATCAGAATCTTTTTTTGACTCCCAAATAAGGCCACTACGTTTATCTGTAATACACACCCATTCATCTGCGTCATCACTCAGCTCTACACCCTTAGCATCTAGCTTAACGAATTTAAATCCTTTGCCAGAATTGTTATCGCGATCCACTTTATCAAAACCAAAATCTGCATCTTGACCAGGATAGTCTTTCTGTGGTGACGTCGAACTTTGAGTCTCATCTGTATCTGAGTAATAGAGCGTTGCACCAGTATCATTTAGCCCTATTTTATTTGCAGCTACTTTTTCTAACGTAAGAATAAGTGCTGTAGACTGCTGGTCTGTTAATACATCAGATAGTAGGTTACTTGCATCATATTGCAGACGTGAACTCATAAGAGCCACGAAATTCATTCGTTTTTTATCATTGACTTGTTTCATCAGTAAAACGATATTTTGATCTAGAACAGCCAGTGATGAATCATCAAGGTGATCAATCAAGCTACCCTTGATATCCACACCTTGCTTAGAAATTTGTTGCTCCAAGTACGCTAACGCGCCTACATCAGTCATGCCATCAGCCATTAGCCCTGCAACAAGTGAACTTACGCCATTAATGACATTACCTGAAGTTTTTTTCAGCCCAGGAGCAATGAGATAATATTTTGGTTCTGAAGCTGAAGCTGAAAGTAATTTTTGCTCTGAATCTAAAGATGCAAGTAAAGGTCTATTTAGAATATCCTTACTGGTATGTGTGATTGTAAATTCACCATTCTTATTTGCCTGTACTACTGGTTCACTACTATCACACGTGAAGTTTTGGTTTAAGTCTGAACATACTTTGCCATCCAATGCAATATTTTGCGCCGAAATAGTACCTGATACTGAGTATGTAGGGGCTGATGTATCTGTATCTGTATTTGCATCCCCAGAACCGTTACATCCAGCAAGTGCCAATGATATAGCAAGAATTGTTAATTTAGGTTTCATTAGTATTATTTTCTCAAAGTTGTGAATAACGTTTTTCGCACAGTCGATAGGCGACCAGCTAATAACGTCAAGAGTAAAGCCAATAATGATAGCGATGTACTACCACCTGAGCTCTGGTTATTGTTATTGTTATTGTTATTGTTATTGTTATTGTTATTTTCTTCTGCGCACAAATAACTATCTATAGGTCCTATAGCCCATGATTTTAATCTCCCACTGTTTTCAGTTGCATAATCGATGATTTCCAGACGCCAAGTTCCCCAGCTAAGTTGACTTTTAAATACCGACATGACGTCATCGTGTTCGGTGGTAAAGTAACCCGTAAACCCAGATGTGCTTGATCTTTTATGCTCGAGTAAATTCACCTTAGTGCCATGTGGAGAAGTAAGAGAGACTTTAAGGTCAGATAGCTTGTCATGTTCAATATCAAGGAAGACGGCAAATTGTTCACCAACCTTTGCATTACGATCTGCGAGTGTGAAGTTAAATGTTTTAACTCCAGCATTACCACCTTTTGCATCGGGAATAATGCTATCGACATATTTAATATCTGTGCTCAACTTAGGCGTGCCATATACCAAAGTTTGACTATTATTCCATTCTTGAGTTGCTAAATTTTCTTCAAATTTATAGGCTAAATTTGTGTCCAATTGCATCGATTTACCGCATATTTGACTTTGTGGAAGAGGAAGTGATACTTCTAGTGCTGTAAACTTATTATGTTGGAATGCATGTTTTTTCATCCCAGATAAAATCATCTCACCTTGGATCGAAGCTTGACGACCTGTCGGTGATAGCTTCATTATGAGTGCTTTATTAGGATCTACGTATTTTGATGAGGTCTCTATATTAAATGCTGATTTTAGTAATCCGTGCTCGTTGAAGTTACGCTGTAAAATATCTGCATAAGCTTTCCCTGGATACATGACTTTAGCTACATACACCATATTTTGTGCCATATCGTGCATTTTAAGACCTCGGCCTAAACCATACATAGATTCTAATACCAAGGCATCAAATTCAGTGAACGCTTCGGCTTGATATAAGCTCACTGAATCTTTTAAAGATTGGAATAATGGCGTTGACCAAAGCTCATCCCCTAATTCGCCGGCAACATACTCATGCGCTCGATATTCAGCATTTTCAAAATAGCGTGCATCTTGATTCGCCAGACTTCGGGTGCCTTTTTTATGACCAAAATAACCATCCCAATTAAAAACAGTGTCAATTTCAAAGGCTTGACCAGAAGAAGTTGCTTCTTCAAATTGGGTGCGATAGCTATAACTTCCAGCCCAGTAATCACCAAACCCTTCACCTATAGCACCGGTATGCCCATAGGCCCAATCTGGGACTATTTGATAATGAATACCATGTCCGAGTTCATGCAGTACAATATCTGCATCCAACGCATCTGCAGAACCACCTCCAATACCAAATATCGCAGCTTTAGAGCCGTAATAATATGTAGAGTTATTAGCTGACAGCCCACGCGCATCGAAATCAATAGGATGATTAAAAATATTAAACCCTAAGGACTCGATATAACGAAGAGATAAATCAAGGTGATAAAATGCCATTAGTTGAGCAAAGGAATCATCGGTGTAAGATAATTGCCTAAGGTCTTCTTCTGAAGAGAAAGACATCAATTCATTTTCAGATAAAAACATACTGTTATCAGCAGTTTTCTTACCTGTAACAGGATCGACACTAACCAGCGCCTTTGCATCAACTTGAGTCACCCGTGAATTCGAGAGGTAATATTTCCCTCCCGATTTAAGTACCTCAGTATTTTTTAAAAGGTACTGAGGTACATTCGGATACTCAGTAATATCTGCCCACGGTGAATCAGGTGCTGGTTGGCGATCCATCGTTCTTAAATCAGGAGTAAATAAACGGGCTGAAACAGATTCAACCTGCCCCTTAGATAGCACAGGCGGTCTTATTGCTTCAAGCTCCCTTGGCGCCTCTAATTCAGCAGCAACGGTTGGCTGACCGTTTCTAACAACCGTATTTTCTAAACTCTTAAAAACTCGACTAACAAAGAAGTCTTTATTGGTACTAACGACAATAGCTTTCTGTGGTTGATATTCACCATTAATCAAAACATTAAAGTTGTAGTGATGCCCAAGCTTAGATTCGGTTTGATAACGTAATTGGTAGTCTCCAAATTCTGGATACGCTTGCTGTAGAAACGTCAGCGCTTCCTCTGCACTGCTGACTGTACTTTGAACATTCGGGTAATCCCACTCCCCAGCAATCACTGATGCGGAACAAACCATAAGCCCAATACATAATAATTTTTTCATACTTATGTCCTAAAAAATGTATTTTGCATTAAGAGTGAAATAACGGCCTGGTTCAGTTGAATATTTAGTCGCATTGCTGCTGATACCAGCAACACCTTGGTAGCGAATATATTTACGATCGAATAAATTAACCACATTCGCACTAATTTCTAACCCTGAGCTAAAGTAATAACTCGCGCCCATATCCACTACGCCCCAACCAGATGTCGTTGCACAGTCAGTTTTTAAACCAATATCAGTGGCACAAGAAGGGATTCGATTCATACTGTCAGCCCAGTCAAATACGCTATATACAGTTAAGTTTTCTAACTCATAAGTTAACTGAACATTACCTTCCCACGGCGTAATACTGCGGACATAATCACCATCTTTATCCTTACCATCGACATAACCCGCTTTAAAACCAGTCGACCAATTTTCATCAAGACGATGTGCAACGCTAAGCTCCATACCATAGGTTTCAACACCATCTACATTTTGATATTGTTTAAGGTAGTTACCTGTCGATGAGTCATAACCAATTTGTTTTACATCGATAAAATTTTGGAATTTTTGATAGAAGATCGCACCATATATTTTCGTTCTACCGTTATCATATTTACTACCTAGTTCGAATGAATCACTTGTTTCTGCTTCAAGATCCATATTAGGAATAATGACAAATGGGGTAAGGGGAATGAAGTCATGTGATACATAGCCATAAGCTTTATCGTAGCTAGGAGCACGATAACCGTGGTTATAAGACAAGTAAGTAGTCAATTCATCAGTAAATTGATACGCAAGTGATAAACTCGGCGAGAATTCACTACTATCTATATCTTTAACTGGGAAACCACCAATATCACTCCCTGAATCAGGTGTTAATCGATGCATATCAAAGCGCGCCCCCCCCGTGATAGTCCAATCATCTATTTCAATAACATCACGGATATAAGCACCAACGTTATACGATGCTGCAGGCGCAAAAGGTTTATCAGCTTCAACTTTATGACCATTCCAATCAAGCGTGGTTTTATTTTTTAGGCGTTCATAGCTATTTACAGTCATGCTTAAGCCGTAAGCAACTTGATGATTAAGACTGCCGCTATCCAGCGTTGAAACAAAATCACTTCCGATACCAATCAATTCATCATTAAATAGCTGTTTTTTAATTTCACGGCGACGTTCTTCGATACCGTTATGTTTACGCTTCATTAAACGATTTGTATTACTGTTATTTTCTGTTTTTCGCCAATATATTTTCGTGTCCATCTCATCAAACCACGAATCATATGGTGTAATTACCATTCCGACATTAACGCCAAAGCCATCCATCGTTGTCTGTTCATTAAAGGATGCAATCTTCATAATTCCGTCTTTTTGGGTTGATGCAATCCCCTCTAAACGACTTAAGTTATCGGTAAAATAGTCAACCTTAGCATTGAACATGACGCTTTCATTCACAAAGTGATTAACACTATAGGCCATGCTATAACCATCAACATCACGGTTATAAAGGTCTTGATTGAAATTACGTGTTTCCTCGCCAACCCAATAAGCCATATTAATTAAACTTTCAGTATCTCCTGTACGAAAGGCAAGATTACTAGCAACTTTATATTTATTACTGATCCCAGTGTAAGTACCAGAGACATCGAGATATAAATCGTCATATTTAAGATAATCTGATGCATCTTTAGTAGTAATAATGACAGCACCACCAATAGCACCTGAACCATGAATAGACGAACTGGCTCCTTTTACCACCTCAATAGATTTCACATTAGATAAGTCAAAAGAGTTCATACCGACCTTATCATTGAGATCTAAAGCACCATAACCATCGGATGTTTTAATACCATCTTTAGTGATTGCAATACGATTTCCTGACATACCACGGATCGTAATACTCTGTGGTCGCCCAGCACCTCCAGAAACACTCACACCAGGTTCATTATTTAGTGCATCATAAAGTTCTGTTACCCCCTTCTTTTCGATTTCATCGCCACCTAATACAGAAATAGAACCAGCCACTTTAGAAAGAGGTTGTTCAATGATATTCGCCGTTACAATTGTTTCTCCATACGGGGTCGACTCCGAGTTAGCAAGTGCAGCATTATTAATTAATACACTCAATACAGCTGTTGAGAGGATAGAAAACTTCATTTATGGTTCCGCTTTAGTTAATTTGTCTAAGGTAAGTAAAAAACTATATTCTCTCGCCTGGTTAGCAAGTGACTGTCTTCTATCACTGGCATGTCCCGCTTTAAAATCGGTATAGAGTAAATAAGGTCCTGAGCTTTGACTCATTTGTGATAACTTGGCAATGTACTTAGCCCCTTCCCAATAAGGAACCCGGCGATCTTGTAACCCAACCCTTGTTAATACTGGCGGGTAATCTTGTATTTTTAAGTTTCGGATCGGGTCATAAGCACGCATAATTGATAATTGACTAGTTAAATGAGGGTTTCCCCATTCATCATATTGTTGTGCAGTAAGGGGTAAACTGGTGTCAGACATACTTGCAACGACATCGACAAAAGGTACTTGTAATACCGCACCTGAAAATAGATCGGGGCGTTTATTTAATGACGCAGAAACTAAGGTCCCCCCCGCACTACCGCCGATAGCAAAGATTGGGTGCAGACCATTTTTATACCCTTTCATGGACTCTGCAACTTGAGTGAAGTCTGATATAGAAACAGCTTTATTGATGCCCGCACCAGCATGATGCCACTCTTCACCTTTATAGCCGCCGCCACGAACATGAGCGATGGCATAAACGATCCCACGATCCATTAAGCTTGTTATTTGTGGCATAAAATAAGGCTTCATCGTCATGCCGTAAGCGCCGTAGCCATACAAGAATATGGCGGATTCTGAGTTAAACTTATCTTTGCGATAGGCAAGCGTCACAGGAATTTTTTCAGTACCTGATTGAATATAAACTTGCTCTGTATGATATAAAGCAGAGTCAAAGGTCGGATAATTATCTTGAGATAACAATGTACGCTGTAATGTTCTAGTATTTAAACGGTCCCATTTAGGTGGGGTAATCATAGACATAGTACGTATATGTAATTGATTACTGTTGTAATCCCCGCTACGGCTTAACCATTCAACACTACCTTTAGTGCCAAGTTCAGTACTGAAGCGAACACGTCCACTTTTTGATAACACATTGATTTTTTTAATCTGATCCGCTTGCGTAATGACGACAGGGCCGGCACTAAACAAATAGAAATTATTTATCTGAGCACCTAACTTTGGTTGATAGAAAATAGACCACTTTGAAGGTTCGCTTAATGAACTGCGATAAAGTTTAAATGCACCATCGAGGTTACTATTTAAATACAGCGTCTCTTCATCCACATCAGCATAGTATTCAACATCCGTTTTACGTGGACGTATTGGTACGCTCAAGTTACCCGACTTTAATGACAAAAATCTTTGCTCACTACTCGACTCATTATTTGATTGAACCAATGCATAATCTTTATTTCCGCTCGAATAGAAAGACAGCAACCAATCCTTAGACGTTTCTTCTAATAGAAACTCAGCTGGTTTAGAGTTAGCCACATAAAATCGATGAAGTGTATTGGGTCTTTGTGTGTTTTTTTCTAATCCAATTAAGTAAAGTGACTTACTATCTTGACCCCAAATAATATTAGCGGCATAGCCTTCTGCAATGACAACTTCTTTTTGAGTGAATAAATCGACGACTGTGATCGTATATTGCTCTGATCCATCATAATCTTCGGCGAGTGCAACATAATGAAGATCTGAGCTTATAGTCCAAGCTCCTAACTCATAATAATCCGACTTCTCTTGTCGAAGGCTGATATCAACGAGCACCTTAATATTTTGACCCGTTAACTCACGTGTTAGCAGAGAGCGCCTACCATTATGATTTTCAATGTTATATTCGGCGTTCCCGATTAATAACCAGGGTTGTTCGCCACGCTGTGGACGATTATTGCTCCATTCAGCTAATAGCTCTTTTTGAAGCGGGACAGTCGGCTTAAGCCAAGCTTCAGTTTGTTGGTTTTGCTGCTGTAAATAATTTACAACTTTATCGTTCTCACGAGAATCATCACGCAACCAATCAAATTCATTCGCCTGGATGTTTATACCAGCAAACATAAGAATGATAATTAACACATTAATTGAATTAAATTTCATACCTTTATTTATCCGTCACTGAAAAGACGAAAGATATTAAACACGAATGAGAATGAGATCGATTATCATTTACGTGAGTTGGTAAATTGCGTGATATGTATCACATTTAAATTGAAATAATAAATATAAAAGGATTACGAGATGTGGTTATTGGCTGTTTTATGCACTAAAATATGCGGCTAAAAATGATATATTAGTTATATTGAATTGATAATAGCTACATTATCAATGTTATATGTGGCTGGTGTATATTGAAAAAATACTGACTTTAACTAACCAATAAAATGGAAAAATAAATAGTATAAAGCCACCAAGAACAGGTGGCGAAATAGATAATTACCGAGCTATAACGACGAAATGTGGCCAGTATTAGGGAGTATTCCCAGACTCAACAGAGTCGGGAATAATTTCATCAATACAACATTCATCTTGTAAAAAACCAATCACAGATTGTAATTTTTCATATTCTGCCACACAGTATAAAGTGCGTCCTTCACGGCGCTGCGAAAGTAATCCTGCTGACGCTAAACTAGAGATGTGATGTGATAATGTCGATCCTGGGATTGATAGTTGCGCTTGTAATCCACCGACAGCAATACCTTGATAACCTGCGCGAATGATACTTTTAAAAATAGCTAATCGTGTTGGGTGCCCAAGTTCTTTCAGTGCTTTCGCAATAATATCAATATCCATGTTTATATCTCCACGTAACCTTCTAATAACATATATTTCGATATTAGCAGAAACATATTCACAGCGCCAATAGATACCGTATAACAACAGACAAGTTAATTAGGGCAATTATTGATATTTGTATTATCAGTTGCTCTAAGAGCTAGTTTTATACTGATCTCTTGCTTTAATTCATCAAGCCATTCATAGCGTTTACGATACATTGCACGTTTACTACGTTTAATATCTTCCGGTAATTTTCTCACTTCAAGCAAGTCGAGTTGATACACATTTTTGTTGTATCGAACCGCACCTAACGACTCCCAATGTTTGTTATAATTTGTTTTAATTTTATCATTATTACTATTATAACGTTTTGAACTGTACATATGCGCTTCGTTAGTCACAAGTTGAAGCAACTTTACATCCCAAACATTAGCTATAATAGTCAGTATTTTAACCATTAGATCTTTAGGTCTCTGACCAAAATGCTGCTTAGTAAAATATTTGATTTTATCGTTAATTTCAGGCGTACTTTTCGGACCTTGAATACCACCAACCGTAATAGTTCGACCAACAGTAGGATCATCATAAACGCTAAAAGTGATAGAATAAAAAAGATTACCATTCGGCTCCCATAACTTCATGCACAAATCACCTTCTTTATGATTTGGTGCATAATAGCTAAGCGTCACACGATATTCTTCATCCCCAACAATAAATTTGGATACTTCAATTCCCTTCTCTGTATCGTAAATAGCAAGTCCAGTATTTACAGGTAAACATTGGCTAATAAAACGATAATGCCCAATAACTAATTTAGTGCGAGTCGAAATACCATTACCAAGATGAAGATAAGGACGAAATATTTTCCCCAAAAAACGTACATCTTGCTTTAATAATAACTCGAGATAATGGCTATCAATACCCTGTTGAAACTGACGGAAATACGGATAATAAATCCTTGCCCGCAATACAAATTTAGAACGATAGCTTTTCGGTTTCTTTTTCACATTAGACAACTGATTTTCGCTCAAATCTGGGTAGGCTAGCCAACTTAACTCTCGGATACTTTTGCTATGCATTCTTGATACCTTAATTATGGACACTACTCATAAAATATTTCAGCCCCATCACACCAACTACGGTTTTTAGTTTCGCGATAAAATTTAATTACAATATAAATTAGGCACACGACGCAGAGGAAGAAATGACTTTACTATTCTGAATTAGTGGTCATATATATACCCAGAATACCTAATAGTAAATGAAAATACTGTAAGCGTATGTCAATACGCTTACAGTCTCAAAGGCATTTGCAGTGAAAATACTAAGGTAATATCCTGAACTGGTTAACTCAAATCCATTGCATAGGGTTTAAGTAATACCATTGGCACTATGTCTAATGCGCGTATATGGGTTCTTTTCAAATAAACTCTCGGCGCCATATTATCTTCTAACGCCTGTAACCAACGCTCGGCACACAAACACCAACGGTCGCCAGCCCGTAATCCTTTAAAATCCGAACCTGGTACAGGTGTTGATAAATCATTACCTTTAAAACGAGAATATTCTAAAAATTCGGCCGAAGCTTCAATGCATACCGTATGTGAACCAACATCTTGACTGCAGGTATTGCAGGCACCATCACGATAAAAACCAGTGACAGGCTTTTCACCACACAATTCTAATTGTTCACCAAATACATTGACTGAATCATACATTTCCATTCCGAACGCCTTTTATGATTAGAGTTAGGTTTAAAGTTAAAGCCTAAAATAATAACACTAGCACTTATTATTTTAGCCGTCTATTGCGCTAATCCGATGATCTAATAACGCTTCTATAAGCAATCGCGTATAATGGGCTTTTAATGCGTTATCACGTATAGATATCATTCACTGCATAGGAAGATCATGGAACTCATTTATAACGGCCCTGTTGATGGCCCATTATTTGTATTCGCTCACGGTGCTGGCGCGCCTGCCACTTCTGACTTTATGGAAGCAATAACCAAAGGATTAGCCTTACACGGTATTCGCGTTGCTCGTTTCAACTTTCCTTATATGCAACAACGCGTTGATAACGGTACTCGCCGACCACCAGAGCGCGCACCTAAATTAATAGCCCAGTACCAACAGCTTATAGCCAGCATTGACCAACCTATGGTTATCGGTGGTAAATCTATGGGTGGGCGCATGGCAAGTTTAGTCGCATCCGATCCGACGACAGATGCATTTACCGTAAATTCGAAAGTCAAAGGCATCGCTTGTTTAGGTTTTCCTTTTCACCCAGCGAATAAACCTGAGTCACTACGTACCGAGCATTTTCCATTAATCCAGCAACCAGTGTTTATAACCCAAGGTGAGCGAGACAAGCTAGGCACAAAAGAAGAAGTGGCGAGTTATGGCTTACCAAATAATATTGAGTGGTTATGGTTAGAAGATGGCGATCATGACTTAAAACCAAGAATTAAAAGTGGTTTTACTCATCAAGCACACCTGCAGAAAACCATTGATGGTATGGCAAGGTTTATTAAAAAAGTATTAGCGCAAATGCCTTAATATTCTTAAGTTGTTAATCAGGAATTACAGCGCAGGTATCATATTTGACCCTGTTCATTGATATTTGCGTTTTAAAATTCTTCATATTCGGCTCGCTGTACAAGTGACGTTGGCAAAAGTTCTCATATTGCTGCATATTTTCGACCGCCACCAATAATACAAAATCAATTTCGCCAGTAACTTGATAACACTCTCTGACTTCGGGAGCGGTACGGATATTTTTAATAAAACCATCATTCAGGTCTAATCTATCTCGCTCCATCTCCACATTCACAATCATATGCAAACATACACCGAGTTTATCTTGGTCTAGTAATACAACTTGGCTGGCAATAATGCCTTCGCTTTTTAATTTCTTCACTCGTTTAAAACAAGCCGGTGGTGATAGACCAATCAGAGACGCTAATTGTAAATTACTCACGGAAGCATCTTGCTGTAACTGCCGTAAAATGGCTTTATCAATACGATCGAGAAACATAATTAACTAAATTCCAGTAAATAAGAAATATATACCAATATTTGTACCTGATTATTAAAATTATTTCTAGCGGCTTGAATATAATACACTGCATAAAACACTTATTCATTTCGCAACCATGGAAACGGTCACATGCTAACAACCTTAAAATCATTATTGCTCGATGTCTGGCGTGTGTATCTAACATTGCTCAAAGTCATGATTCCTGCGCTTATTATCGTCAAGGTACTCGATTTGATTGGTGGTACTCAATGGTTAGGTAAACTACTCGCGCCGTTGATGAGTTTGGTTGGCTTGCCAGAAGAAATGGGCTTAGTATGGGCAACCGCAATGCTCACCAATATTTATACAGGCATGGCGGTGTTTTTTGATTTCGCTGGCGACAGTTCACTCACCGTCGCCCAAGTATCAGTCCTTGGTATTATGATGCTACTGGCACATGCATTACCTATTGAAGGTGCGGTCGCTAAATTATCGGGAATATCTTGGCGCGTAACCCTACCACTCCGTATTGGCGGTGGCTTTATACTAGGTATGCTCACCAATCAAGTTTATCTATTAGGTAACTGGCAGCAACAACCTGCGGTCATCGTTTGGCAACCCACCCCTGCATCCTCCAGTATACCAGATTGGGCGATTGCCCAATTAACCATGCTCGCCTCTATTTTTTTTATTATTGCTGCACTGATGATATTACTACGCTTATTAAAATGGTGTGGTATTGAAAAACTAATTCAGACCTTGTTATCACCCTTTTTGAAAGTACTAACGATAGGTAAAGAGACCACTAATGTCTGTGTGATTGGCTTAGTATTAGGCTTGAGTTTTGGTGCCGGATTATTAATTGATGAAGCGCGTACAGGCAAGATCAGTAAGCGTGATATATTTTTGGCAGTCTGCTTTTTAGGATTAACTCACAGCATTATTGAAGATACCATTTTGATCTTATTATTAGGTGCCGATCTGATATCTATTTTATGGGGACGCTTGCTGTTTGGTTTTATTGTCATTGCTATTTTAGCACGTTTTATCGAGCAGGAATCACCGTCCTGCTCGTTCACTAAAACCAGATAAAAAGACTTCTAATGCATTTATTCAATACACGTTAACTTATTATTACGCTTAGATAAGCCTTTGAATGACGCCATCATGTTCGCTTCTTTCACGAATTGTTTTGGTGGCGTAATAATCTGCAGGCGATAGTCACCTGTCGCTTGCTCTGTGAGGTTAGACTCAGTATTAACATCAACTGGGGTAACAATAACTACTTTTAATTCAGGTGCGCGTGCAAGAATACTCGCAGCTGTTCCCAGACCATTCTCGGTATGGAATTTACCCGCGATGTGCATCACTTGCTTATTCGGATTACGCGCCAAATAGTTAACAATACTCTCTGCCATGGTTTCATCCCACGTCACTTGTGAGGCAAACTTGTTCTCATTTTGACTTTCATCACCATGGTGCATCGACGCCATAAAATGGGTTTTGTACGGCGAATCTTGAATATTGATACTTTCTGCTAGCCATAAACGCTCATCCGTAGGTAATTTATCAACATAATTGATGCCTTCTTTGGCGATACAACGAATAATATTTTTAGGTGCATTTGCCGCGATAATATCAATTTTATTGGTCTTTGCTAATTCCACTAACGGGCGATAATCACTGGTATAATTTGGCCATGCATTACCTTGTTTTATTAATGTGTTCTCCCCTATTTCCCCCGCTAAATAAGCATTAACAATTGCTTGTTTATCACGAGTAAATTGCTCCATCGACAAAGTTACATTGTCATTATCCGCAATCATGCTTTGTAATAATTCAGTTTGAAAACGATGAATACCAGTATGATTATGCCATTCACCCACCAGCACAACATCAGCATCTTGAATTTCAGCAACAAAGCGTTTCAAGTTAATATCCTGGCCAGAAGGAGACTGTAAGCCATAATCAAAATAAGTCGTCACCCCAGATGAAAGATTGGTCTCATCCACCTTTTTCAAGGATGGTGAAATTGCACAACCCGCAAGTGCGGAAATAAGCACTACACTCATAAAACTGCGTTTATAATTTTTAAATACACGTGCTGATGGAGAGCATAACTGAGGAAAAATAAGCATATAACACCCTAATAATAATGATCACCAATGGTAATGCATCTCATTTGCAATAACAAGTAACATATTATATTGCTCTTTAAATCGTCAACAAATACGAGCCTCTATATCATCTTATGCTTCACTGCTAAACGAATTCACTTCATCATCCGTTAAATAACGCCACAGCCCTACTTCAACATCCAACTGTATGGAGCCAATTTTTTCACGGTGTAAACTAACCACCCTATTACCCACCGCCGAAAACATGCGTTTTACTTGATGAAATTTGCCTTCGGTAATAGTCAGTAATACTTCTTTCGGTGATACAACCTTTAAGATTGCCGGACGCGTTAATTGCAGCTCACCTTGTAATAGTACGCCATGGGCAAACTTAACCGTAACATCATCGCTAATTGGACGAGATAAGCCAACACGATAGACCTTTTGACAATGCTTTGCTGGGGTGATGATATTAAATGACCAACGCCCATCATCAGTAACCAATACTAGCCCCGTCGTATCAGCATCTAAGCGCCCTGCAACATGTAATTCTGATGCATTAGCGACATCGATATAATTAAATAATGACGGATAAACTTCATCTATATTAGAGCAAATAGTATCAGCTGGTTTATGCATGAGGATATAACGGGATGCTCTTGCTATCAGTGTCTTACCATTTAAACTGATATGATTGTTTTCATGCACCTGCGTTGCCACATCACAAACGACTGCGTTATTAACCGCAACACAACCACCACTTATCATAGCGGTAGCTGCAGCTCGGTTTAATTCAGTACTTTTACAAACAAATTTATCAAGACGCATTAAACGAGATTCTATATCAGATAAAGAGCGTTATTATCCTTATTCAACAGTAATAATCAACGCGATTTTAAGTATCAATAGATAATATCTTGGCGCTAAAACAAGTAAGTAAAGCATGTATTTGTTAACAGTATGAATAATCAAATTAGTGTAAACAGTCACAATTCGTACGAAGTAACATTACACCACAATGATTCTGGTACAACTCGATATAATTGAATACTCCTTACTTTATTATTCTGCTCTTCATTGCGCAAATACGAGTTGAGGCATACGCTTAAATCACCTCTTAAGAGGTCTATAATGCGGTTAATAAAATACTCAATTTATATTTAAATCAGCGTGTAAATTCATCATTAAAAGGAATTTAATATGTCGGCATATCAAGTACAAAACCAATGGGGTGGTACTTCAGCACCTTGGCAGCAAGGTTCAACATGGGTTCTAGGTGGTCGTGACAATCAGGTTGTAGTTAGCATCGACATCGAATCTAATGATAACGGTGAAACGTTTACCGGTGTAATCAATTACAAGAACGAAGGTCCTATTGATTTTAGAGCCACAGCTGAATACGGTAATGCTTATCGTGCCCAAGTACGATGGGGTGGCGCTTCAGGTGATTGGCATGAAGATGGCGTCTGGGTCATTGGCGGCCGAGATAACCAAAAATGCATCAAGCTTAACGTAGACGCGAATAACAATACCGGAGATCTTGCTGGTGCTATGGTTTATAACGGAGAAGGTCCTATTGGCTTTAAAGGCAATTTAACCTCCGCTTATACGGTTAAAAACCAATGGGGTGGTAATTCAGCGCCTTGGCACGAAGGTGGCACTTGGGTATTAAGCAGCCGTGATAATCAAAATGTTGTCTCTATGGATATCAGCTCTTCCGATAATGGAAAAACATTCGAAGGCAGGATGGTGTACGAAGGTGAAGGTGCTATTGGATTTAAAGCTACACACATAATTGGCAATACGTTTGAAGTATACAATCAATGGGGTGGCACTTCAGCCCCTTGGCATCGTGGTGGTGACATGATCATCGGAGGCAGAAATAATCAGCTCGTAATTCAGTTAAAATTCACATCAAACAATGAAGGAAAACAATTAGTTGGTGAAATGACTTATAGTGGAGAGGGTGCAATTGGTTTTAAAGCCGAAATAGAGTTTAGCCCTGTACTTGTGACAGAGTAAAAATAATGAGTCAGCTTGCCCTCTCACATGCGCAGGAGGGCAAGTTATATTCACCACAACAAGATTGTTACATTTAGCTTGCAGCGCTAAACACACGGTTTGAAACAAATGGTGTGTTTTTAAGTTTAGGGAACTGCTTGGCAATCGCTAAAACAGCTAAATCAACGAATGGTTCTACAATGATAACTGTCATGTATGCTAATCCAAAAGAAGAGATCGATGCGATATTTTCAACGCCAAAACCTTGTCCATAGAACGCCCAAAAGCCAACCCAAGCAACGATACCACCTTGGTAAGCAGTAGACAGTTTAAACGCTTGTGAATAAGACAGGTCTTTATACGCAGTTTTAGGATCAATGATCTTTTTAGCCAGATAAGACATCGCAACTAACGGCATAATTAACGTCGTTACATTCATGCCAAACTGAGGTAAGTCAAACGGTGCGAAAAATACCCCCTGAATTAATAACCCCATGATTAAACCAATCGCCGCAGGCGCAAGTCCAAAAACAAGTAACAGCGTCGACCCCATAATTAGATGTACTTCCGATACTCCAACAGCCTCGTGTGGCAGCACTTCAAAAGAGAGAAATACACAAATAATAGCGAGTAGTGATTTAAATAATAAAGACGTCATCCCTTGGTCTTTAATGTGTTCCCATGTAAATTTAGTACTTAATCCAATCGCAGCACCAGCCGAAATATAAGACAGCCCAATTTTACTTGCGTCAACCATTCCAGGTTCAATATGCATAACTTTTCCTCGTAATTTAAAATAGCCCCAAGTTACTTAAAAATGCTTGGGTATGAAATACGAAAGAACTACGACAGAGGTCAAATATAACTAGAATATGAAAAATATAACTAGAATATGTAGTTAATAACCGCTTGCCCAAGCCCTCCGCTTGTTCATGTTATTCTTAAATTCTTAAGGTCGGTCTCCGGACTTATGAATAATAAAACATTCAATTACCGTTGCGGGGGCAGCGTTGGATTTGCACCAACTTCCCTGCTAAATTTAAACAAAACTCAGCACCAGAAGAACAAGCGAGGAAGCTACACATTTTTTTCATTGCCGTCAATTTAAAGGCGAGAACATACAACACAGTCAAATCAGAATAACAATTCACTATAACGATAAAATTCAGAGCTATAATTTAACTTAAAGTTACTGTTTAGAATAAATAAAACAAAAAATGAAAATATAAAGCTCATTATAATAAGCATAAAAAATTAATTCAGTTAAAGATCCTTACAACACAGATTCTAATCGAGGATGTAAGTGCGTCTGCAATACTTGTAATACCAGTGATCTTAACCATAGCAACGCTGGATCACGATCATTACGTAAGTGCCAAGACATAGATAAGATATTTCCACTCGAAGATGTTAAGCAAGCACATGCACTCAGTGAATCACAACGCGTGCGCGGTAAGATCGTGTTACAAATTATCGATTAAGGCCTCACCAACAAGTGCATAAGACACAACATATAGCTGCTTAATACCGGGATAAATATCTTGGATCACACCTTTAAGCACTGCTAATGTCATGTTTTCTTGCTCAGCATGGAAATCAGATAACTCAGAAAATAAAATAGGTTCTACGGAGAGAATCGATAGCTGACAAAATTCACGTCCACTTTCTAACGTAGAAACCGTCACTATCGAACCCGGGACATAGTTACTTTCAGATGCATCACGAATGGTAATGGTTTTTTTACCGCTAAGAATGTCGGTTTCAAAGCGTTCAAAGAAGGTCATGGTGGTTGGTTGTGTCATACGGGCTTCTATTATAAAGATAAAGGATAGGCATTATATCCTATTTCCTATCCAGCACGACCCCATTAGAATAGTGTGATTGCTATCACCCTATTATCTACTATTGTTGACTCTTAGCTAAACCATTTTCTAAGTCAGCTAAAATATCATTTATATCTTCAATACCAACAGAAATTCTTACTAGCGAATTTGTAATACCAGCTGCGAGGCGATCACTTTCTTCCATGCCAGCATGAGTCATGGTTGCAGGATGAGAGATAAGACTTTCTACGCCACCTAATGACTGCGCTAACGTAAACAACTCTAGATTAGCAAATAATTTTTTCACTTCCGCTTCGCCACCTTTAACATCAAAACTTAACATTGCGCCAAAACCCGCCTGCTGCTTTTTAGCGATATCATGGCCAGGATGATCTTCAAAACCAGGAAAATACACGGTATCAATAGCATGGTTAGATTTTAAAAATTTCGCCACTTTCAAAGCATTTTCTTGGTGTTGCTTCATCCGAATAGGTAACGTTTTTAGGCCCCGTAACGCTAAAAAGCTATCAAAAGCACTACCTGTAATACCAATGCAGTTTGCCCACCAAGCTAGCTTTTCACCAAGGGCTTGCTCTTTAGTCACTAAAACACCACCAACCACATCACTGTGGCCATTAATGTATTTAGTCGTAGAATGAAAAACAATATCAGCACCGAGCCCTAACGGTTGTTGCAATGCAGGGGAAAGGAAAGTGTTATCTACCGCAACTAAGGCACCAACCTCGTGACACGCTTTAGTAACCACCTCAATATCAACTAAGCGTAGCAATGGGTTACTTGGGCTTTCAAGTAGCACTAATTTAGGTTTTTCAGCTAACGCTTTAGCCAATGCGACGTGGTCATTTTGATTAACAACAATTAATTTGAATTGACCACGTTTAGCTAAATGGGTAAATAAACGGAAACTACCGCCATAACAATCATGAGGAATAACCACTAGATCGTCAGTGGACAACAATTGACATAGAAGATGCACAGCTGACATACCGGTACTGGTAACAATGCCTACGCTACCTTGCTCTAAATCAGCAACGGCTTGTGCAAACGTTGCTCTCGTTGGGTTTCCCGTACGAGAGTAGTCAAACGAACGTTTATCATTAAAACCTTTTAATGAATAAGTGCTTGATAAATGAATGGGAGCAACGACAGCACCATGATGCTCATCGGTATTTATTCCTGCTCTCACTGCCGCTGTAGTGATATTTTTTATCTTGGCATTTGACATACTTTTCCCTCGTATTCGACAACAGTGGTCATAATTATACCCAACAACCACGAAGATGGCTAGACAGCTAAACCTCTAGACAGCCATAACACTAAGCCTTCTACATATTTTGGTCAAGATGTTTTTAACATAAGTGAAATAACCATCATTCACATCAGGTTTGAAATGTACTTTAGTGGGAACTCTTGAGAAGCACTGCTCACAATAAATAATAGGAGCAATTTTGCCCGCCACTCCGTAGTTGATAGAATGGCGAGTGTTTTACACTTATTTTAAGAAATTTTTAGCTCGTCGGCACTGAAAATAGCTTGTCGAACACTAAGTTATAGCCATAAGCGTAAAATAAATAGAACACTACCATATCAAGCACAAACGCATCCCATAAACTTAGGTCTAAAAACCACAACTAAAAGTTAGTTTCCATCTGATTTCCTGATACATATATAATATCGCAACTACTCCTTTAAGGAATTCTTACAAACTCTTACAAATTCTCTCTTAATGAAAAATGCCATCTTTAGTATAATTTTATTCATAAAGATATTTTATTGGTTAATACGACTATATATTTACATCAACTCAGCATATACACCGTTAACCACTCTCGATGATTTCGTTATAACAAAGCGATACCCATCGAATAAAAATATATTCTTAAACTTAAAATATAAATCATCCTATATGTGTTGGTTTTACTAGGAATAAAAAATCGATGTCTACAACTAACATCTTTGACTTCGCCGATCTGATTTACCCTAATGCAAAAGGGATAAGAAAAATACAAAAAAAAGGGCGATTCTATTTTTGGGCCGTAACAAACAGCAAAGCTGTCAA
This sequence comes from Moritella viscosa, assembly GCF_900120065.1. NCBI lineage: Bacteria > Pseudomonadati > Pseudomonadota > Gammaproteobacteria > Alteromonadales > Moritellaceae > Moritella > Moritella viscosa. Next base: position 25,896 of record NZ_FPLG01000020.1, on the reverse strand, counting down.
TGCGATGGCGATTCTTTTTTCCCGTGAAAACTTAAAAGCAATATTAAAATCCACCCCCGAGATAATAGAAAAACCGCTAAAACCTTATCTTTGTGTTAATTGGTCAAGTACGGATCGTATTGAACACTTAACTCAGCATTACCAGTTTATTGATGATACTTTTGGAAAACACGCGAGTGCAGTTATTTCGGGTGAAGGTGTTACAATCTTAAAGTTCAAAAGCTTAAGCGAACAAACATATCGAATTCAGTTGCATAAAGGCACAAGTCGAGAAGGTGGAATCGGCATCCGTTTAGTTAACGATAAAAACCAAAGTATCTACGCTTTATCCTGTAATATTTCTGGCACACATACTAAAACAATGCATATTGGTATGTTGCAAGGTCCTCGTGATTTAGTAGAAGATCGCCATACGCTGATTAAAGAGTTAACCAAATCATTACATGGGTTACGCACTAAATCATTATTGGTTGAAATAGCATTAATGCTGTCCCGTATTTTAGGGATCAGTGAAGTAAAAGCGATTTCCAATAAAGGTCATATCTACCAAGCAATACGCTATATAGGCTCTAAACGAAACTCGGTAACCTTTGATTATGATGGTTTGTGGGAGGAGTTTGAAGCAAAAAAACTAGACCCATACATGTTTGGCTTGTCAGTGTTTACCCCACGAAAAGATCCACTGACATTGAAAAAAAATAAACGTAAAATGTACACTAAGCGATACCAATGGCTCGATGACACAGAAATAGAAATGACGAAAAATTTAGCGCCTTGGCTAGTGAATCCAATAACACAAGGCGATCAAGCTGCCTAAGTACATAATCAACAGCTAAATACAGGCTCACAACATTAAGCGTGTGAACCTGTATTCAGTTTATAAATTCGGTCCGCATACAATATCCCACCTATATTATACGCTTGTGGTATCACTTCGTTAAGCTGAAAACCGCACTTCACCAATAGCCTTTCTGAAATACTATTACCTTCAGTGACAATACCTTGAAAGACTGAGATAAGGTGCACGCGCATTGCCCAAGCGATAACCCCAAGCAATGACTCAGTAGCATAACCCAGACCAAAGTATTCCGGTAATAACAGATAACCGACTTCTGCAGATCGGCCATCATAATCAAAACCCGTGATACCAACCGCCGTATTGGTTTCAACATCAGTGATCACCAAACATAACCAAGCACCAGAAGTAACAGACCAATTAGGTAAACGTGATTCAAATTTAACACGAATATCATCGTCACTTAGTTGATCAAAACATTTTTCAATCACACGCGATTCTGTATGTAAACGTAAAAATAACGGCCAATCTTGTTCCGTTATTTGACGCATACTTAAACGTTGAGTCGTGATCTGCATATTACTCCCTTTACCACATAATGCGATTTAACAGCCTAACTAGGCCAATATCATATATTCCAGATGATACTTTTACAAAGTAAACCTAATTACATATTTTATAAAGTAAATCTAAATATCATAAAAGCACACATACCTATAAAAACCACAGCTAACGTATTCTTTATCTTTAAACTTAATAACACGGTCAACAGACCCGCATATAAAAAGGCACTATTAAAAAATGCCATCTCACTGCTTTGATGGCCTAGAAATACAATCGGCACCCACATTGCGGTTAATACAGCGGGGGCTGTAAAGCTTAGTGCACGCTTTATTCTTCGGCTTAATTCAAATGAAACACTGCGAGATAAAAACAAATACCGACATGAAAATGTAATACATGCCATCCCACCTAACACTAGCCCAAAATGATCCATCATGTTACTCCTTAATTGAGGTGAAATAGCCCGCTAACATGCCACAAATAGTTGCAATAATAAGTGCTGAATCAGGTATATAAATGGATAATACTAAGGCACTAAAGCCACTCACAATGACAGCAATAAGTATTGATGAATCTTTAATTGACGGGATAACGATGGCAATAAAGGTCGCGGCGATCGCAAACTCTAACCCTAAATTTTCTAGGTTCGGAATGTATTGCCCCGCAACAATACCTGCGAACGTAGAGGCATTCCAAACAACATAAAACGTAATACCAGCACTTACCGCATATAGTGCAGAAAAGGTCTTATGTTTTTCGATATAAGCACAAGTCACTGCAAACATTTCATCCGTGAGAAAAAAGGCAATACAACTTCGTGATAAAAAAGAACGCTGCCGAACATGCTCTCTAAACACGGCTGAATACAAAAGGTGACGAGAACTGATCACAAAAGTAGATGAGAAAATAGATGAGATGGCTCCCCCTGCCCCCATAATAGTAATACTGGCGAGTTGTGCAGCGCCAGCAAAAACCAGTAACGACATTAACTGAGTTTGGATAGCCGTCAGTCCAATTTTAATCGCTAGCGAACCACATAAAATCCCCCAAGGTACAGTTGCCAGTGCCAGCGGCATAATATCTATCACCGCTCGATTAATTGTTTTCACATCGCTTGTTATCGGTCTTGTTACAAGGTTACAGGCGACATCAGTTTCATTTAGCATAAGTAAACTCCTTCAATATTTAGAAGTAGCTTAAAATTAAAATGCTAAAGCATCTTGTACAAAACTGCTTGTTTTTGAAATTTACTCGGCGACGTACCCATTGCTTTTTTAAAGTGTCGATTGAGATGGCTCTGATCGTGAAAGCCACAATCAGCCGCCACTTGCACGGGCTTCACACCAAGTATTAACAAAGCCTTAGCCTTCTTCAAACGAACCTGAATCTGGTAACCATGAGGGGCAATATGAAACATTTTTTTGAATTGTCGAATGAAATGAAACTGACTTAATCCAGCCATAGTGGCAAGCGTTAGTAATGATACATCCTCTTCAGGATGCGCATCAAGATATTCTTTTACTAACAATAATCTCTGCTTACTACCCGATATATCTCCAAGTGTATTTTTCATCGATGAATGACGAAGAGTCATATTCATCATGGTGCTATATAAAATTGTTTCAATGAGTAATTTTGAGGCATTACTGTCTATTTGAGCAAAGAGTAGTCTTAATTGCGCTGATAACTGTGGGTCTTTAACCACGGCATGATTAAAATAAGGCGCGTTAAACAGACCATCATAAAGATCATTCGTCATACTCTCAAAATGTGACGGATGAGGATACATAGCCCGGTACCGCCAACCTTCCTGAGTCGCAGACTCCCCCGTATGAACATCATCGGCATTCACAAAAATAATCGAGTTTTCATCCGCTATATGTGTGTTCCCACTGCGGTCAAATCGTTGCGCACCTTTATCTATGACACCTATCGTATAACCTTCATGTACGTGTTTGGAAAATGTCTGTTCTTGATAATCAGCATCCACAACTTCCAACCCGTTAAGGGCATCTACAATTTTAAATTCAGCTTTTTCCTTGCTGATTTGAGACATCTTATTACTCATCCTATTGGTGTATTATTTTATAGTACAATATTGCTCATATTTTTGAAGTTATCGTTAATTTTCTACTCACTCACCTGCGCAAGAGTAAATTCAACAAAGCGTCGATTAGCCAAAGACAAATATCCATCTTTACGCCACGCAAGTGCGAGATCCAAATAAATCGGTGGATCAAACGGTATACCTTTAACGTCCTCTTCTTGATCTGTGACTAACTCCAGTAATGCCGTAATAGCAAATTCATTTTTAACAATATTAAGGATCATGGTGATCAGGTTTGTTTCAAAAGAGTAATTGGCGGTCATATTATTCGCTTTACACAGACCATCAATCACTTCTCGATGAAAATAACCCGCCTTAAACATAACTAATTCATGGGTAAAAAAATCGGCATAGGTTACCGACCTAGCATCTGCCAAGGCATGATTTTTTCCTACAGCAGCCACCATTTGTGGACGAATCAAATACTGAACGTGCAAACTTTCAGGCACATGGTCATCGACAATAACTCCCAAATCTAATTCACCAGAGAGTAACTTTTCTTTAATCGTTTGCGTACCCGCTTCGACAATGCTTAAGTTTAAATGAGGGTACTTAAACTTGAAGGCCATTAAGATTTCGGGAAAGAAATACGAGCCCATCATCCCCGGAATACCAATACTCACCTCACCTTGATCCAAACCCCGCAAATCATTTAATGCAGTTTCAGCATCTGTAATACGAGTAAGAATATCTTTACTGTGGACAAGTAAGACTTCCCCTTCTTTAGTCACAACCACGCCTTTGCTGCTGCGAATTAATAATGGCATACCTATTTGGTCTTCAAATTTACGCATGGCAATACTCAACGCCGACTGCGCAATACCAAGATGCTCAGCCGCTTTGGTATAACTGCCCTGTGCAACAATAGTGGCAAAATAATGTAGTATTTTAGAATTAAGCATAACTAAAATAGATACCTCCCATGATATTTATATATTTTTCATATTAGCATTAGATCGCTAATCTATAAGCATTGTTAGTACTGCATGACTCTAATAAAGCAGAACATGCCATTACCTTCGCTATTTCCAGGACAGATCAATGATTGCACTGCACTCTCAAGATTATAAAAAAGTAACCCTAGGGCTTGGACTAGGTTCATTTTTGGTGTTTTGCAATTTGTACTATTTTCAGCCTCTACTGCCGTATTTCATGGTTAAGTTTAATGCCACCGAATTACAAGTTAACTGGTTATTTTCGAGCACTTCCTTAGCTATCGCCTTATCACTGCTGCCTTGGGCAATCTTATCTGAAATTATTGGTCGCAGACCAATCATGCGTTGCAGTTTAATACTGATCCCCTGTATTAATTTTTTAATGTTTATTAGCGCAGATCTACACACATTAATATTACTGCGTGCAGCACTTGGCATTGCTCTGGCAGGATTTATTGCCGTGGCAGTGGCCTATATGGCAGAAGAGTTAGAGCCACCAGCAATGTTGATCGCAATTGGCGGTTACATCAGTGCCAATACTTTAGGCGGTATTATTGGTCGTATATACGGCGGCGTCATGACCGATATAATCGGCTTACAGTGGACGACACTTACGATGTCGATACTCAGTGGCATAGCACTGCTCATTATATTCCCACTAATATTAAAACAACGCCACTTTATCGCCCGACAAGGTAGATTACAACATCATGTAATACAAATAGTCAGGCATATTAAAAACCCGAATCTGATTTTTGCTATGTTGATTGGAGGACTCAATTTTTCGGTATTCATTAATATTTTTTCAGTGATGGGATTTAAATTATCTGCCGCGCCTATCTCCTTACCCGCCAGTTTATTATCACTGATGTTCCTGTGTTATCTCAGCGGCACATTATCAGCAAGATTAAGTGGACGTTGGATGCATAACAACTCCTTATTCAGCGGGCTATTACTCGGGATCGGCATTAGCTTGGTCGGACTCATCATCCTATCGCTGCAAACGATGCTGACAATCATTATCGGTTTATTAGTATTAAGCGCTGGCGCATTCTTTATTCATGCTCTTGCTTATAGCCATATCGGGCGCAGCGCAACTCAGGGGAAATCAACAGCGACCGCACTATATCTTGTCATGTACTATTCTGGCGGTAGTGTCGGTGGCTTTATTCTTATTTACTGTTGGCAAATAGAGGGATGGTGGGCGGTACTTGCTGCAACAAGTATCATTTATACCATGATGCTAAGCTTGGTCTTTGCACTTAAATGGGTTTCCCGCAATCCAATCATAGCCACGAATAACGAACTTGAGTCTTGTCAGGCGTGATTATCGATTTCAGTAAAACTAGATTGCAACTCGTGCTGCTACTGCCAGTAAGACCACACCAGTTACCTTATCAATTTTGTGTACATTATTTTTTAATTTAGCAAGCAATGACGACTGCGATAATACAATCGCAATGATGCAATACCACAAGGTATCAATACTAAATACTGTACCCACCATGATCAGATTTTGTAACCACCCCGCATCCGCTTCGACAAATTGACCAAATAAGGCTAAAAAGAAAATCGCTAATTTTGGATTCAGAAACGCGATCATAAAACCCTGTACGATACTCCCTTTTAAAGTCACCGTTTCCTCTTGCTGCTCCACATCATCCAATGCAGGTTTTGAGGTTAACGCCTTGTAAGCCAAACGCAGTAGCATAGCAACGCCCGCATATTTGATCACATTAAATAACCAAGGCGTTTGTTGGATCACGATAGCTAAGCCAATCACAGTTAACGTGGCATACACACCAACACCCACACCATGAGCAATACTGGCGGCAACACCATTAACACGACCACCCGAGATAGTATGCTTTAACACCACCGCCAGACTCGGACCCGGCGTCATAGCCCCCATCACACAAATCAGCGCTAAAGACATCCACGCAGTTAATTCCATTCCAACTCCTCGTTTATTACACTGTTATATAAGGTTAATCAGTTGCCCTTATTTACACTCATATTAATACAACCAAAGCATGAGTTAAAATTGCATTTATTACTTACTATCATGAATTAATTTCATTCCTAGGGTTTTAGTACGTTCAAGGTGATTTTTTAAAAAGGGAAAACATAATTCCCTGAACCAAGTATGCTCTGGATCTTGATGGTGTTTCGCATGCCATAACAGGTAATATTGCTGCGGTTTAAGCGCGATGGGAAGTCGCATGATCCGAAGATCGTATGTTTGTGCAAAATCAGCCGCAATGTGTAGTGGCGTCGTCAATAAGGTATCAGTTTTTAATAACAGCTCAATCGCCGATTGAAAGAAGGGTACCGATGCAAAAACCTGACGCTGCTCACCCAGTACCGATAAGGCCAAATCAACGGGGCTGTCTTTATCGCCACCACCACTGATCAATACATGCTTCGCATTGATATACTCAGTCACCGATAAGTCATCACTCAAACACAAAGGGTACTGACGGCGACATACAATCACCAACTGATCTTCGCCAATACTTTTCCCATGTAAGTTCTCAGGCACAAGCTCCGTAATAGTACTAACCAGATCCAGCGGCATGTCAGCCAACTCGGTTAACTTGTCTTTATGCCACAATTGATATTCAACACTAGTACTAGCGGCATTGACTGCAAGCTCACAACATATTGACGGTAAGATCGCTTGCGCAACATAATCACTCGAAGCTAAGGTAAATTTACGTTGGCATCGGCTTGGATCCATCTCACTCGGTAAATACAAATTATCTAACGTCTGCATCAATACGGGTAATTGCACTTTTAACGCTTCGCCCTTACGCGTCAATACAAACTGATTGCCCTCTCTGATCACGATCTTGTCATGAAACGCCGCGCGAATTTGCATTAAGGTTTTGCTCATTGCCGATTGAGTGACATTGAGCTGTCGTGCAGACTCGGTCAGGTTACGCGTTTGTAATATCGCAATTAACGCCGGTAATAATTTGTAGTTATTCAAAAGAGCACTCGCCATATAAGATCCTCAACTAACCATCATAACGTAGATTTTATTTTTCAGACAATACCATCAAAATTATAAAAAATAATTTAGTGAAACCTTATTCCGTCACATTTATATAGTCCATAATTAAATAGGTTTAAACCTTGCTTCGTATTCAATTAACCACAAGGTTTGTTATATAGACAAGATTAAACAAGGAAGGATAATGGATAATACAATTAAAAAAATCGGCCTAACAGGCACATGTTATTGGTGTACAGAGGCTATCTTTTTATCTTTGCGCGGAGTGACAAAAGTAGAACAAGGTTGGCTGTCTTCCATTGGTGAACACGACTGGTTTTCAGAAGGTATTATTGTTACTTACATGCCAGAAGTCATCAGCTTAAAAAATCTAATTGCCATTCACTTACATACCCACAGTAGTACCAAAAACCATTCGATGCGAGATAAATACCGGAGTGCTGTATATGCGATGGAACCCTACCAAATGACCGAAATAAAGCACAACCTCGCATTACTCCAAAATGAATTTGACATGCCTTTAATCACTCGTGCTTATACATTTAACCAATTCAAACTGTCTGACGAATCCATTCAAAACTATTACTACAGCGACCCCAAACGAGCATTCTGCAAAAATATCATCACTCCAAAATTAAAGAAATTACTCGATAGTCATGCAAATTTAATAAATAAAGATAAATTACCAATATCTATATGGGGATGATTTATCTGGCTGGCTGAACATATGCACTTTTATTCACAAAAAGTTCGCCAGCATCTCGCTACCACTTGATAAGTTGAGATTAAATAAAATGCCCACTAATTGTAAATAGCACACATCCGACACCAATTAAAATATGCTCACAACTCTCATCGTTACACCTATTATCAAGTTAAACCAACCTTTAAGTATCATATAATGTCAAGAAGTGAGAAAAACGTGATAAATACGTGATAAATATACGGGCTTAAATAAAATACAATTTATAAAGCAATACATTCATTGGGTTATAGATATTTTCCAAAATCAAAATCCAACTATGCCAAGCTTATAAAGATGTACTACCATGAGAAGGTCAGTGGAAAATCAACGCCAATAGACACTTTTCCAATTTTGGTAGTAGATGGAATTGCTACAAGATAATCAAAGGTGAGAATCATAGCTCCGATGATTTTATGGCGGGTAACTTTAAAGTCCTCTTTAATTTTGCAACCTAGATCGCACTTTGAGTTTTAATAACATTAATTAAGGAAAAAACATGAAAAATAAAATATTTTTATCCCTCGTATTACTTTCATTTCAATCATTTGCCGCAGAAAAATTTAATGTCGTGAGCGACTTATCATCGGTAAGCTTTGCCACAATTAAAAAACAATTTGTGGTTGAACCAGCAACCATCAACGGGCTAACAGGCAGCTTGGATGAACGTGGTAGATTTGAAGTTAAAGTGCCAGTAGTAAATGTAGAGACTGGTATATCAATCCGTAATGATCGCCTTAATTCACTATTCTTTAACTCTGCCATAAATCCAACCATTGCGATTAGCGGACAATTTGAATTAGCTACTTTTAAGCAAGATATCGGAAAAGCGATGGTACCTGCCGCAGTTTCTTTCTACGGTAAGACAAAGACATTTAACTTTCCAGTCATCATAACTAAAACCAAAAATGCCATCACAGTTAATTCATATGCACCCGTTATCGTAAGAGCCAGTGACTTTAACATCCCAACAGAAAACTTAACCAAGCTTTCAGCTACCGTTGGTGGTCTTGCCCTTTCTGATATTATCCCATTAAATATTAATCTGGTATTTAAAAAATAATCATCAATAACAAAAATTTGAATAAGATTAAGGCTTGTTGGAATAAGCCTTAATCATTAAAGCTAAACAGTGACAACGATAGTTGTTTGCCCTTTCCAGTCCTTCATATTTAAACTGACTGTCTCATATATTGTTTCGGTGGTCTGCCTAGCGTCTTCTTAAAAAAGGTAATAAAGGCACTGACCGACTCATAGCCTAAATCTTCAGATATCCGTTGCACCGATTCATTTGATGATAATTTTTGCAATGCCATGACTAGGTGAAGTTGCCCACGCCAACGCCCAAATGTCATCCCGACCTCTTGCTTCACCAATCGAGAAAATGTTCTTTCACTCATTGCAAATATAGACGCCCACTCCCCGACTGTTTTACGATCTCCGGGATTAGCCAATAACAGATGAGCGATTTTATTAAGTCTCGGTTCTGCAGGAATAGGAAAATCAAAGTGCTCTTTCGGCATACGGATCAGCTCATCAATCAATACTTGCGCGAGTCTCACCGTCGCATCATCGGATGAATAATCCTGCTTTTTACTTGCCAAGCTAATAATGAGTTCACGTAATAACGGAGAGATCGATAGTGTGCAACTTTTATCAGGTATGCCGAGAATATCAGGATCAACAAATAACATACAAACATCTGAACTTAACGAAATATGATTACTGTGTGACACTTGGCTTGGGATCCATACAGCGCAATTTGCAGGAACCATCCATATAGCATCCGCAATTGAGCAACGAACAAAGCCTGTCAACGGCATCACTAACTGACACTTCACGTGTCGATGAACGGGTATTTCCTGGCCACGTTCAAAACTTGAAGTACGTAATGCATTGACACTTTCTATGAATCTGTCCGAATCAAAATCTAAAGCAATATTAGGTAATGTCATCCACTGTCCGAATTTAGCAATAAAATGTCAATATACATAAATTCAGTATCCTTGAATATAGATAATATAGTGGCATAGCTTCAGAGGACAGAAATATGTCACATAAAAATACACGTAATATTATTCATCCCGTACTGGTTATTATCGGAATTTTACTGATTGCCAGTAACCTACGAGGCCCAATAACGGGCATTGGACCAATTTTAGCATTCATCTCAGACGATCTTACTTTATCAGCCACACAAGCCGGTATGCTAACCACATTACCCTTACTCGCCTTTGCTATTTTTTCACCTATTTCATCGGGACTAGCACGTAAGATAGGCCTTGAACCATCACTCATGTTAGCACTGCTTGCTATCACTAGCGGTATTGTTATTCGCTCTGTAGGCTCAACACCAACCCTGTACTTAGGTACTTGTATCATCGGTATCGGTATTGCTATAGGGAATGTACTCTTACCCAGCTTGCTAAAACGTGACTTTCCGAGCAAAGTACCTACATTGACCGCTATTTATGTATTAATGATGGGGGTTGGCGCAACTATCAGTTCAAGTACTACAATCCCTATGCTTAATCTGGCTAATACGCTTCATATTACGGTGGTCCCAAATTGGGCATTCGCATTAGCAACCACACTCATCCTGCCTGTTATTACTATGCTAATTTGGCTACCACAAACAAGTCATCACACAAAACCGGCTACGGACACAGCCGAAATTGATAGCCATAGTTATGTATGGCGATCTGCGGCCGCTTGGCAAGTTTCAGGATTCTTGGCTTTGAACTCATTTATTATGTACGCCTTTATCGCCTGGTTACCGAGTATTTTAGTTGATAATGGCTATTCAGAACACCAAGCGGGTTATATCCATGGTATTCTGCAACTCGCCTCAGCTGCACCAGCTATCGTATTAATTCCGCTCATGGCAAAGATAAAAGATAAACGCGTACTTAGCTTAATGATGACACTGCTAGCATTCATTGGAATAACAGGCTTACTCCTGCTCCCCCAATACGCAGTTATCTGGGTGATGATGCTCGGTTTTAGCTGTGGGGGTGGTTTTATTCTCGGCTTATCCTTTGTCGGCCTGCGAACTCATAATGCACATCAAGCCGCAGCATTGTCGGGGATGGCACAATGCATAGGTTATCTATTTGCAGCAACGGGGCCGATTATTTTTGGTTCACTGCATGAAACAACAAGTAGCTGGAACATACCGCTAATCATCGCTGCTGGTATGAGTATTATCTGGGCAAGCTTAGCTGTGCAGGCTGGTAAATCAACGATTATAACGCCGTCGCTCACCCCATCAGATAATAAAAGGGCCAGTCTTAGGTAGCCGTTTAACTTAGTGATGTAGGAAGCAATCGGTGGTGTGATCGTGAATCATCCCGATTGTTTGCATAACTGACCCTTGGTAGCAGAGAGATCAGCAACCATCCGTTTCAATGCTAAAATCCTGTATTGAACTCGTTAGATGGTATTCTGCATAGCACGAACCATCCACTAAATTACCAGTCCCATAACCGATACGTGAAAAACCATTGTCTTCATATACGCTGATGTCAGCATAAGTCGCTGTTCTTGTATAATTATTTTGAATAACGTTATCAGGAGTACCCAACTCTAAAAAAGTTTCAATAAAGTAGAGTCTTGGCGTTGTCGCTTCACTTCGTGTTTCAGGGTATCCACGATAAAACTGATAATCGCCATAGTCTGTTACTATTGTGACATCCTTGCCCAACTTATTCCTAATTTGAGCTTTCATATGCAGTAACTTTACAGTTTCTAAAAGGCTACCGTAAAAATTTTCAACCGTTGCTTTTTTCGCATCGCCACGTAAATCGATAAAACGTGGGATCGCTGTTGCAGCAAGTACGCCGAGTACAATAATCGTAATAACTAATTCAATGAGCGTAAAACCGCGATTCCTTTGTGAACGAGTAAATCCCATTTTTTGTCCCTGCTAAAATTTTTCAACAGTATGCACTATAATATACTTAGTACCACCCACTTTATTAAAATACAGGTTAGAAAATTAATTGGTAAAGGAAACCCGCACCAACTGCCATCCCTAAAACCACAAATAAGAACGCTGCGATCATCTGATTTTTAAAGATAGATTTGAGTAAAATAACCTCTGTTAAACTCGCACCAGCACTGCCGATGATTAACGCCATTACCGCACCTAGACTCATGCCTTTTGCTGCTAATGCCGCACTTAATGGAATAACGGCTGATGCACTAATATACAGTGGGATACCAATCACTGCCGCAACGGGGATCGCAAACGGATTATCTTCACTGGCCAGACTCACCACAATTTCTGCTGGCATGAAGCCATAAATCATTGATCCCAGCGTAATACCACCAATTAAATAAGGTAACACTTTTTTAAAGTCAACCCAGGTACTGCGCCAAATTTTCTTCCACTTGTTTACCAGTACTTGTTTACCGCCACACGCAGACGCACAGCCTTGCGACTTTGCTGCAAGTACAGGTTCAATATACGCTTGTGGTTTGACATATTTTTCAAAACCCAACTTCTCTAATGTATAACCGGCAAGAACCGACACAGCCATTGCGATAGTAAAATAAAACACTGCCACTTTAATACCAAAGGTGACTGCAAACAGGCCGATAATAATAGGGCTTAATAGCGGGCTTGCAAACAAGAATACCATCATAGTACCGAACCCAGCTTTAGCGCGTAACAAACCTTTCAAAAAAGGAATTGTTGAACATGAGCAGAACGGCGTGAGAGCCCCTAACAAACCAGCAATGATATAACCCTTACCATGTTTACCACTCAAGATTCGTTGGATCTTGGCTGGCTGAATATATTCTTGCAACACGCCGACAGCATAACTAATCAATAAATAAAGTACCGTTAACTCTGCGGCCAAGAAACCAAACATACCTAAGGTATCCATCACCATTGCTTGTGTAATATTAAACATACTTAAACCTCCACATTTCCAGTATATTCGAAATATAAGCTTTGATATGAGTGATGTCAATTATATTTCCATAAAAATCGAAATAAATAGACCTAAAAATAACTGACCCCTTAAACGAAGGCTATAGGTTAATAATGTGGATTGTTTTATATTATAAGGAGACGTTCGTTCAATCGGACGAGCTATTATAGATATGTTTAACGCTGATTCGCCGTTTTATCGTGATACATCTTATTATCTATATCACGTAATAAATCCTGAAGTGATGTCGTTTTCAAACGCTTTAATGAAATGCCAGCAGACACTGATACATCAAGTGTTTCCCTCGTTTCTTTAATATTAAAACTGAATCGCTGTAAACTCTTGAATAAGTCTGATACTTCTGGCTCGATTTTATTAAGGGTAAGTACAAACTCGTCCCCACCAATACGATATGCTTTTCCAGGCCAATTACGTTGAATATGTTGAGCAAGTGCTACGAGCACCAGATCACCTACATGATGACCGTAATTATCATTAATCTGTTTGAAATGGTTAATATCTAAATAAACAAAAACACACTCACTTTTAACGCCCGACTTGAATCTACGAGTAAGTGCTCGTCGGTTGCCTAGTTTAGACAATAAATCTGTAGTCGCTTGAATATATAGATAATAGGTGAATAAAAGTAAGAATATAACAACGCAAGCAAAAGATAATTGAGTCAATCGAATGTATTTTTTCTCAGCTAACAAAGCAGACTTCCAATCAGGTTGCAGCCCATGAAAGTTGACTACGCTCTTTACATTGACGAGAGGAAGAGCTTCGGAAAACAGCATCGCGTAATCTTTCCCCAACGCTGTACGTTGAAAGGCCATAGACACACCCGTGTAGATTTCGGTAGATATAGATTTAGCCTGAGATACAGGCAGTATTCTACGCTCTGTTGTCATTAATTTATTGAAATTACCTTCACCTATTGGTATGTAATCTACATCTCCATTAAGTAAAGCTTCAATCATCTTATCTTGGCTTGAAAATCTATAGATTGGTTTTTTAGGTAAGCGTTGTGTAATAAAACCTTCAAAGTAATCCCCTTCTACAACACCTATCCGCTCTCCAACTAATTCAGATACTTTATGATATTGATTTATTTTGTAACCTGCACGACTGATCAATAGTAAATGAGGCTTATAATAGGGTTCACTAAAATAGAATTTATCTTTACGAGAATCAGTGATGACCATCGCCCCTAACATATCAATTGATTTTTTATCTAAGTCGTTATAAATATCTAGCCAAGTTTCATCAACACCATTCACTAATTGGCACTTAAGCCCTAGTATAAAACAAACTCTCTTAACAAGAGAAAAACTCAATCCATTGATAGGTGCGCTGCCATCTTGTTGTAAATCTTCAACTTTAAATTGGATGACATGGTTGATATTCACACTACTACTCGCGAGATTTTGTCTCAGCGACTTTAGTCTAACATCGTACTCATTTTTATTAATAATATTCGCGACCTGATGCTGTAACTCATTTTCACTGAGCAGACGGTTAATCTCATCAAGTAGATTGGCATTTTTTCCATGTTTAGTCGCAATCGAAACGGGGGGGATATCAAACACACTTGATACTTTCTCTGCTTTAAGACCTTTTTTAAGTGCAACCTCAAGCACCCCAGTATTGCCAATAACAGCGTCTACATCGTCATTTTGAAGGTAATCAAATGCAGTATCAATATCATGATAAGCATCAAAAGACTTGTCATAAAACTGTAATTTTAGAAAATCATAATATGTTGACCCAACAGGTGTTAAAAATTTATTAACCGTTGATTTATTAAATTTATTTTTTGTGAAAACGTACGATAAATCGGTATGCACAGGGGCTGTAAAATCCAGAAAAGACGATCTTTCAGATGTATATGTGATATCAGCAGTAAAATCTAAATACTCTGTATTTAACAAATACAATATATCATCGTAGTTTTCATAATAATGAAAATTAAAGTTGATCAATAATTCATCTGCGATTTTTTGAAAAATGAACTCACTAATCTTGTCACTTCTAATTATGCCTACATCATATATTTTATTTTTGGCAAAGACCAAATCAATACTTAGTAAAAAAATAAAATATAAAATAGCAAAACTTTTCATAGTATACACAATCGAAATTTAGCATTATTAATAAAGGTGATATTTTCAATTTTCTTTAGCTGTATTAAACTCATTTTAATCAATACACCTTATTTTTTAAATTATAACCGTAATTACGCCCACTATTAATTAGCGTCATAAAACCTCTCGGACTTATAGGTTTTGAATACTTCCACCCCTGTACTTTACTGACACCAAGTTCAAGGACAAGAGACTCATCATTCTCATTTTCTATACCTTCAAAAACAATATCATCACTAAAACTTCTGATTTCATTAATTAGAACTTTAATCGAATTTTTAAACTCTTGATTATTGTGCATAGCATTGAATAAGCTTCGATCTAATTTTATACAGTCAAATCTAAATTCACTGAGTATTATCAATGACGAATTTCCCGTAGTGAAATCATCTAAAGAAAATTTAATACCAAAATCATGTCTTATTTCTGTTATAAAATCGATCACTTCACTTTTATGTTCCGGATGTATTGACTCCGTAATTTCGAATTCTAAGTTGTCTAGCATTTTATTTTTAGTCAACAGGTTCCTGATTTTTTTCTTAAACGTTTTACACATAATACTTTCTGAGCTTACGTTAATAGAAAAAACAATATCATAAATGCTATTAATCCTTATAAAGTCGATGGATTTCTCTAATATAATATAATCTAACTCTGGTATTCGTCCACATTGCTCTAAATATTCTACAAATACCTGGGGAGAATAATGCTGTCCATCAACACAAAGACGAGCTAAAGCTTCAGCTCCATATATACACCCGATATTCAAGTCAAACTTAGGCTGAAAGTTAACATCAAAACTATTATTTTTTAGTGAGTTACTAATAATATCTTTAATTATATTTCTATCAATATAATCTTGTACTTCTTTGGAATTTTCGTAAGAATAAAACAGGAAACTCTCATCGAGAGAGTTGGCATACATAGCTTCAGCACTCGCTATCAGATCTATTTTTATATCACTCGTCATTTTTTTAATGCCGCAATTAAATATAATCCTTTGCTCATCTGAATTTCGTTTCAATATTTCCAACCTATATTTCAATATCTCAACTGAACTACTCTTTGAAAAAACAACAAAATGATCACCGTAAATTCTAAAAAATTTATCACTCGACGAAAAACTATTTACAAGAAGACTTGAAAAAACCTTGATTACCTTGTTAGCATGTTCGACACCATCTAATTTTTTAATACTTTCTAAGTTTGATATACTAATGTACGTTATATGGTCATATTTATTTTTATTGTGATATTTCTTCATCAAACTTGAATTCAATAATTTTGTTAACGGGTCAATAGTCACTTTTTTATACAAATAGTAAATATAAATAACAAATAGTATCGATAATACAATATAAGAATAAAAGTCCCTTAATCTCAACTCTTTTTTACCATCAATGACAGACTGTAAAATCAGATCACGAGCATGCTGATCCACTGCAACATAGCCTGTGTTATTGGATATATCGATTAATGAATTTAAGATTGACAGTAAGGCTTTACTTTCTGGGTGCTCTTTAGGAACTAAAAATACAACCGATTTAAAACTCAGTTGTTCTTCAGTGACATTTAATCCAGGATTTTGCGCGAGTAATAGCTTTCCGTCTAAATTTGTCGAAATAAATGCATCAACCAGACCTTCCATAAAGAATTCGACCATTTCTTCTTGATGCAAAAACTCTATATATTTTTTTGCCGGAGAACGCAGGTCCATTGGCATCTCTTTCATTATACCAATTCGTTTTACATCATTAATTTCAGTGTTTTTAAAAAGTACAATACGCACTAAACCTAAACTTTTAGTTGACCTGTTACCGTTCAATTTTTCCTTGTCATATATGGCCATTTTTACGTCATTACCATATGATTTAAAGCAACTCATATCATGACAATCTCGATCAACAAGATTTATTCCATATATCTCATCGGCAAGATTTTTATACTTATTGAATATCAATAGGTTGTTATACTTGTCGCCATAAAAAGGGAACAAGTGAAAATCCATAAGTATATTTATATACTTATCATTCTGTAATTTTTCATTCGACAATGATAAATACTGATTATTAAAATCAGTAATTTTATTCTCCAATTGAGTTCTATCGATACTTTCGATAATGCCATTTATTATGGGGACTAATGTTTCACTTTTACTTTTTATAACCGCGATATGGCTGCCAATAATTTTTGATATCGGCATTTTAAAACCGTGGTAGTTTGTGATATGAGAACTACCCGAAACAAATAATGGTTCTTTATTTAAATCTGAAATAGACTCCACTAATTTGATATCATTTTTAAATCCAATCGACTCTAAAAAATTTTGGGTAAGTTCAACCCAGGCAGAACCTTTAAGTGTCGCTATTGACTGGCCCGATTTCAGGTTATTCATTAACGAATTACTACTTACTATATAAGGAGTTTCATCACTGAGGTTTATTGAATAGTCTAGATATTGATTTCTCTCTTTAGTCTTAGCAAGATCAAAAATCAAATCTACTTTCCCACTTCTGGCCAATGCGAGTAATTCAGCTAGGGGCTTTTGAATAATAAGAGTCTTAGCTCCTAAGCAATCTCTTAAAGGCTCTGCAATTATTTCATAAGCAAAGTCGCCATTCGCAACTTTTCTTGTATATAGGCTATCGCTAACAACACCCATTTTGATTGATTCATTCTGATAAGGAAGCATACCTGTTACAGTATTATTGATACTACAACCGGCATAAGAGGGAGTTATAAAGATAAGAAATAATAGTGGGTACAAGTAATGTAGCTTGGATATAAAAGAAATTGACTTCGTCATAAGGGTTTCACTCTCCATTACTCTTAACTTACTAGACCAAGTTTATGAGTATATCGAGATTAACCCTTTCAAACTTTAAGTAAACTTAAGCTAATGTAAGTAAACTCAAGCCTATGAAGTGTCAATAGAGATAAAACTGAGTTGCGTCAATACAAGCACAACTCTTGTTAAGCGCAGTTAGAGTTCTGTTAACTCAATATCTACGCGCCTATTTTTTTCACGCCCCTCTGAAGTATCATTGTTAAATTCAGGCTTTTTTTCACCTTTTGAATCTAGCAATATGCCCTGAGAATTAACACTATTTTCGATCAGGTATGTCTTCACGCTTTCAGAACGTTGTATACCGAGTTCATAGTTATAGATGTCCCTACCGATAGAGTCGGTATGACCGGTCAATTGTAAACCTGTATTTGAGTCTTTCAGGCTACTCGCTAACTCATTTAAAATGTGTCGACTTTCGCCTGTTAACTTGTCGTCATCAAAAGAAAAGTTAACTCGAGCAAAAATATCGCCACTACCCTCAATAAAATTAAGACCACTATTTCTATATAAATATTCAGCGCACGCTTCTTTTAAGCCCGAATCACGGAAGCTCTCTTTCATGCGTGTCAACACATAGTCAGTCTCGCCGCTAGTCTTAACTAACATCATTTTACCTTGCTTTTCGTGGACCGTATTTACCTCGCCTATGTGAACACCTAGTTGATATTCTAGCTGCTCACTAGAGCAGTAAGAGATAAATTCGCTTTGTTTCATTGCCTTTGCATAGGCACTTGTACAAGCTGATAATATTAATAACGACAACACTATTTTAGATTTCATATATTCCCATTCATTCACTGTTACTTTAGATGACCGATTTCTTCAGATATTAGCTCTAGGATCCTATCTAATATGTCTTGTTCATTTTCGGCTTTATAAACATTATCAACGCCAACACACCTCGCTAGCTCTATATTATTTTCTAGATCATAACCAAAACCAATAACAGCCAACTTAGCCGTATAATTTTCTCCTTTCTTGTTTTTTCCTTTCGAAAGCCCCTGTTTTATTATTTGGCAATATTCCCCATCATTTAAATCCTTATGTCGGTCGCGACTAGTATCAGCTCCATCTGAAAGGACTATAAGTAATCGTCTTGCATTTTTACCCTCGTTTAACATCTGAGCACCACGAATTATGCCTTCATAAGATGAAGTGCCACCATATGCTCTGAACTGATTAAACCGAGTAATAAAATTTTTGTAATCGTTGGTTAAGGGAATTTCATAAAAATACGGATTACCTTGACCTTGATAAGTACCTAGCTGCCAAATCTGATTTATGGTCTGATATGCATTTTGAGTATAATTTTCGACTTGATTTCCATGAAAGTCCGCAGTGTAATAATTAAATGGCACAATACCAACTTTATTATTTCCGTCAGTAATCTCATCAAACTTTTCTACTTCCTCTACAATATTTTTCATGGCGTTTTTAAGCGCATCAACCTTTTTTATGCCATTATTACCTTCCCAATCCCAGTCCATTGAACCTGAAAAATCGGCAACGAACACCACATCAACGGTTTTATTCACATACTTTCGCGCTTTTGCTGCATGCCCAACTGTAAACGTATCACCAAAGCCGACAATAGATTCATTACCAGGAAACCATGTATTGAGTTTCGTTCTAGCCTCGATGCAGTACTCGTTAAAACGGTTCTCCCCTCTTTCTAATCCTGCAAGACATTCGGGTATATCACTACATGCTAATTTACTAATTTTTAGGTCTTGGGGTAATATCGTATCCTGATTATAAAAATAGTTTGAAATAACACGAGTAGCGATATCCCTATTTATTCTTGAACCAGCACCATCAAAATCTACATCAGTGTTATCAGCATTTTTTGCTGCGATTGTTAAAATAGCAACTTCCGCGGCATCTCCTAACCTTGCTTTACTCTGTAAAGCACGCACCCCGTCAGTCGCCAGAGCAAAAATACCAAACAAAACAGGAACTATCATTACAAACAGTAATGCTGCATGCCCTTGTTGGCGCTTATAATATGCTTTCATCATTATCGGCCTATCATTATTGCGCTAGATGATACGGTATTAAACTCTTCACCTATCAACGCCCCAAACCAGTTTTCAGTTCTGTAAACCATGGTAACCCGGTATATGCTCGCTCTGCGTCCCCAACTCGTCATCACAGCCAAGTTTCTCAGAGAATCCATGCCGATACTCGGCGTAATTGGTTGAGTTCCTTCAGGAAATGAAACAACAACCGACTCATCCCTACTGTTAAATTGCAACGCTTCTATATGCATACCCCATCGCTTGCCATCAAAATTCTGTGAGGTTCTGCGCATACTTTGCTTTGCAATCGTATTTAGAGTACTGGTTTCAGCCTCTGATAGTGTGTAACTGTCGTTGTAGAACTGGGTACGCTCTTTAAGAATGTTGGCCACAGAATAACTTAATCGATCAAGCTTTCCCTTCAGCGATAATTTAACGATCACATCAGCACTAAATATAATAAGGAAGGAAAAAGCGACACCAACAATTGCAAATTCAACGGTGAAATTACCTTTTTGTTTATAATTTAAATTCATCGCGCTCATATTCCTGTATCACAATTGATTCTCGAACTAAGAGTTGATCATCACTTAAAAAATAGTTAAACATCGGGTTATAGTTATATTCGACTCGGTATATTGCAATGGCACTATTCACCTCGATACCACATTCTTTAAATTCATCTTCACCTGGTTCGCAAACCGACTTGATATTCTTAAGATCTTTCAAACTAGCAATATAGTGAACAGACACTTTAAACTTACTCGTGTCTAGAAATTGCGACCAGAGGGTGTTATTGCTTTTTATACTTTGCCGAAACTGATTCATATAGCTATCTTCATCTTTCTTCACCGACCGAGAAGATTCAGCCAATGCTAAGTCGGTTAATCCAGATATATAAGACACGTAGCTCATTTCAACCCAAACACAAACTAATAACCAAAATGGAAATAGCCCGAGAGCAAACTCTATGGTCGCTACGCCATTCTGGGTCCTTAATGCTTTATTCATATAGAGGTCTCACGATAGGGGTTTCAGTTCGATTAATGCGGTGACGATGTCGTCTATTTCATCTTGCGAATAACTTGAAGTTAAAATACTTCTAACAGCATTCACATCATTAATTTGAGAGAAAGCAATGATCAAGTTAGCCTTTATTTTAATATCACTTGGATCTTTAGTATAAAGTGGCATTAAACGTGTGATTGAAGCCTGTGGATTTCCTTCAAGTAAATCTAAAACAGCTAAGTTGTTTTGAATAATAATATCGTCATGAAAATGTGCTCTCGCACGATTAAAATAGTGTCTTGCTTGTTCATAGTTATTATTCTCGGCATAAATCAGCCCCATTAAGTTTTCAATTTCAGGGTTTACGTCGACTTTCTCTATTATTTCTTCACATGTACGTAATGCATTATCAAAATTTTCACTTATATATAATGCTTTTGCCTTTATCTCTAATATATCGATAGAGACTTCACCTTGTTTTAATAAAGGCGCTAACGTGAACAAGCTTGATTCATAGTCATCAATCGATAAGTAAGCATTCGCCAACTTTGTTCTGACCATGTCATTCTCTTCCGCTTTTAACTCGGCCTTATATAGCTCAATCATTTTGTGATTATTTTGAGTTTGTTCATAAAAATCGAGTGAATTGGAGATCGAATCATTGTTATTAGCGGCACAACCTGAAACGAGCAGTATCAATATAAAAGTCAAATATCTATACACTTTGCGTTAACCTCATAATACCAGGGGCCGCGATTAAGATAACAATCGGAACCATAATAAATAAAATCAATGGGATTGACATTTTTGCAGCCAACTTACCAATCTTCTCTTCCATACCTAACATTTGCAGTTCACGTATGTCTTTCGCCAGCGTCGTTAAAATACTGTATATAGACGTACCATATCTAAGACTCTGTTTAAGGGTGACGACAAAGCTGCGCATTTCATTGCTTGGTACTAACTCATACAGCTCATCTAATGCTTTTTCTAAACTTACAATCTTTGAACGATCATTTGTTTTATCAAGGAAATAGCTTATATCTCTGTCAAATGAAGCCATCTCCTTAGATAAATAGCGCATCGAAGACTCAATAGTCATACCTGTTTGTATACAAACAGCCATGAGGTCTAATAAGTAAGGTAACTTGTTTGCAATTTTATTACGTAGTTGTTTCGTTCGATAATCAATGTATATATCGGGAATAACCACACATATCAGCACCCATACAGCAATAAATAGCACATGTTGAGTCATCTCTATCGACTGGTTTAATGATAAGAAGTAATACCCGCACAAGCCAATAACAAGCAAAGCATACTTGATCTTAAGATAATGCTCAGCCCAAGAAATATGATAAAAACCTGCAGCCTCAAATGCATTTTTAGTGGTTTTTTTACGATCATTAAGTGCTTTCTGAATCTGAACTTCGGCCTTTTTAATATAGGGTACGTCCCCTTCACCTGATTTAGCAAAGTTAAGCTTCGACAGCTTGCTCCTACGCTTCCACAAAACAAACGTATAAAAACCAAGTAAGCCCGCGCCAGACGTGATTAATATCAGTAATAAGAACAACTCATTTTGGCTACTAAGCATTACTTCACCCCTTTCA
Organism: Moritella viscosa; assembly: GCF_900120065.1. Classification (NCBI taxonomy): domain Bacteria; kingdom Pseudomonadati; phylum Pseudomonadota; class Gammaproteobacteria; order Alteromonadales; family Moritellaceae; genus Moritella; species Moritella viscosa. Next base: position 3,165 of record NZ_FPLG01000020.1, on the reverse strand, counting down.
TTAATGACCAAATGATGGACATACCGATAAGTTCGCTCACCAATACGTAATAAAGAATTGGTTTACCTGAGTCACTAAACATCACAAACTCAAAGTTTTCAGGGCTTAAATATTGCAAGATAAACAGGAATATGAATGGAATAGCGCCGACAATTTTAGCGGAAGCTCTCGCCTCCGATGTCATTGCATATTTCTTTTTTTCTATCGCGTTCGAATCAAAAATCAAACGATTAAGTCGCGTTATAATCTCTTTAAGTTGACCACCACGCTGCATATTTGCACGCAATGTAATGACAAAAAACTGGAACGTTGGATATGGATAGCGCACACAAGACTTTTGGAAAACCTTATCAGGTGTTTCACCCAGCTGGAGTCGCTCCCCCATCAATTTAAACTCTCGACCGACATCATTGTCTAGCGATTGGCCAACAAAAATAATCGCGTGCATAATACTTTCACCAGCACTCACAGCACTTGCTAGCATATTGAGCGCATCGGGAAAAGAAGCCTCAAAGTTTTTCTTAGCCCGATTTGCAAGCCATGAATAACCAACAACAACAGAGACTATTAACATAGGTACAGAAACAAATAACCAGTGCACTCGGAAAAAACCTTTGTTCACAAACAGTGATAAAGCGATAATACTAATCATAAACAAAGCTGCTTTTAGAGGTGCAGCTTGTCCAAGATAACGCTTTAGGTTATTCACGAGCCTTACTGTCTTTTGTTTCCAATCCAGTGCTGTCAGGGAGCTAAAATTTAATGCTTGTTGATTTTCGTCCATAGAGCTAACCAGCACAGAACGATTTATATGCGCTAGGTATTTTTGTTTATTTTTCTGATTAGGTTTCAATGCTACTAGCACTAAAATACCACCTAAACAAAGACATAAACTGGCTATCATGCCGTTTCCCCTGCTCTAAATACGGGGTCTCCGACTCTAAATGCAGCTGATAATTTATCCTCTAGACCAAAAAATCGCGCCTTTTCCATCAACACAGATCGCTGCATCAAACCAGCAGTAATAAAATTACCACTCACCTTTCCGCCCAGCCCCTGCGAAGCTTGAGGTTGAAAACGAAATATTTCTTCGAGCACCACATTACTACCTTCTAAACCGACAACTTCGGTAATACTCATTACTTTTCGGCTACCGTCATGCAAACGGCTAATTTGAATAACCAAATCAACAGCGCTCACAATCGTTCTTCTAATTGCTTCAAGTGGTAAATTATTGGTCGCCATCATAACCATGGCTTCTACACGTGCAAGTGCGTCTCTTGGCGTATTCGCATGTAGTGTCGACATTGAACCGTCATGTCCCGTATTCATCGCTTGCAGCATTTCAAACGCTTCGCTACCACGACATTCACCGACAATGATCCGGTCAGGCCTCATACGCAGTGAGTTAATCACGAGGTCACGCTGTGTAATCGCACCATTGCCTTCAATACCAGCGGTTCTTGTTTCAAGTCTTACAACATGAGGTTGCTGAAGCTTAAGCTCGGCTGCATCTTCAATTGTCACTATTCGTTCATTTTCAGAAATAAACTGAGAAAGTGCATTCAGCATGGTTGTTTTACCCGAGCCCGTACCACCTGAAATCAGAATATTCAAACGACAGTGTGCCGCGATCATCAGTAATTGCGCCATTTCTGGTGACATGGCACCAAATTCGGCTAGTTTTTCTAAACCAATACTGCTTTTTTTAAATTTACGAATTGATATAGATGTACCATCAATCGCCACAGGGGGAATAACAATATTCACACGGCTGCCATCAGCTAAACGCGCATCGCAAGTTGGCTGTGATTCATCAACACGTCTTCCCACCCTGCTGGCAATGCGTTTTGCGATTTGAAGTAACTGTGCCTCGTCAATAAATGACGCTGCAGAACGCTCAACTAAGCCATTACGTTCAATATAAACCTGGTTCGCACCATTGATCATAATGTCACTGATACTCTCGTCATCCATCAGAGATTGCAAAGGACCCAAGCCATGAATCTCATCGATTAAATTTTTAACAAATTCAGCTCGAATCAATACAGTTATTGCTAATCCTTGTCGATCAGCCAGTAAATCAATAGCACCCGACAACTGCTTTGCTAGTTGCTCTTTAGTAAGGCTATTAACCGCTTCAACTTCAAGCGCATCGAAAATTTGTAACCTCAAACGGGCATAAACAGACATTTCCATTACGTTCGCCCCTTAAATAACTGCTTAATTGAAAAGGGTTTAGTGACACGACTCTCTTGACCAAGGATCAATCCAGTTAATTTATGGATATTACTAGACAAGGCGCTGTTGAGTTGATAAATATGCTTACCTTCAATAATGTCCTTCGCTGCACTTTTATCAAAACCACATACAATATCAATTTTTTGGCCTAAACACTTCTCGACCTCCGCTCTGCTGATACAGGCTGATATTTCAGGTCGGGCGTAATTCATCACTAAAATACATCGCAGTGGCGAACCAATTCTGTCTAATTCAGAAATAAGACGGCAGGCCTCTCTAACACTCGCCACGCTTGGTTCAATAACTAAAACGAAGATGTCACATTCCTGAGATACATAAAGCAGATCCTTTTTACTATTAACTGAACGTGAAAGATCTTCTAGAATAAAGTTGTTCTGTTTTGCTAATTCGGTTGCAAAGATACGAATATATTCTTTCAACTCAAGTTCATTCAGCTCGGCGGATTCAATAGATAATACCGACAGCATATCGTTAACTTTTCTCGTCATGCTTGTTGCATAACTAAAGTCCATTCCAGCCGTCATCCCCCCTTTCTGAACCATTCTTTTTTCAAAGTCAGGAATACCTAAAAATATATCAATATCACCACCAGAAAAATTATGATCGACGATCACGCATGAACTATTTTTTAAGTCACTTAGGATTAAACCAATTTCACTGGTCAACAAGGTCGTCCCTAAACCACCTTTAGAGCCCCAAACTGCCACTTTTTTAGCGATTCTATTCTTGCCAAGCCCAGCTTGTTTTTTACGATTTTCATAAACATGTTTTACAAAGTCGACAAGCTCAACTTTCGTAATTGGCCAAAATAAATAATAAAACCCCATCTGCTTTAGATTTCGGATTGTCGATATCGCATCCTCACTACCAATTACAATAACAGTGATGTGGTTTAATTCTACC